>NZ_JBWKDT010000001.1:65523-275282 GCF_056435785.1 Streptomyces sp. NPDC043870 | reverse complement strand
GGGGTTGTATGATCATGCGGGTGTTGCGTGGTTGTCCTCCCCCCCCCTCCCCCCCCCCCCCCTTCCCCCCCCCCCCCCCACCGCGCGTGCTTCCGGCACGCACTCCGTGCGTCGGCGGTCGGTCCCGGTACGCCCGTCGGCCCCCGTGGGCGGTGATGTCCCGCGCCTCTTGCCCGCGAGCGGGCGATCTCGATTCTCGGGCGATCTCGTTTCTGTCACCCGGCAGAAATGAAGGAGCCGTGGCTTCGGGGCGGGCCGACCCTTGCGGGTGCGATACCGAAGCCTCACCAAGATCGGGCCGTGACCTGCGTGTGCGAGCATCGGCCGCATGGGTACGACGGTACGGAGAGTCGGGCGGCCACGCGCCGATCAGCGGCCGGACAGTGGGCTGTCCGCGCGCGACGAACTGCTCGCAGCGGCGGCGGAGCTGTTCACGACGCGCGGGTACGCGGCGACGACGACCCGGGCCGTGGCGGAGCGCGCGGGGATGCGGCAGGCCACGATGTACCACTACTTCGGCGGCAAGGAGGACCTCCTCGCCGAGCTCCTCGAATCCACGGTCACGCCGTCGCTCGAGCTCGCCCGCCGGCTCCTCGCGAACGACGGGCGCGCTCCGGAGGAGCGGCTGTGGGAGCTGTGCCGCTCGGACGTGGAACTGCTGTGCGGGGGGCCGCACAATCTGGGCGGGCTGTATCTGCTGCCGGAGGTTCGGGCGGAACGTTTCGCCGTGTTCCACCGGGTGCGGGCGGATCTGAAGGACGCGTACGGGCAGCTGCTGGCCGCGACGGGGCCGGGGTGCGCGCTCGACAAGGGCGAGCTGGCGCTGCGCACGGACCTGGTGTTCGGGCTGATCGAGGGAGTGATCCTGGTGCACAGGTCGGATCCGGAGCGGGCGGTGTCGGCGTTCGCGGCGGCGACGGCGGATGCGGCGTTGCGGATCGCGGGGGTCCACTGACGGGTCTCCCGCGCCCCCTGGGCCGAGCTATGTGACCAGCGCCGTGGCGAGGGTCGTCAGGTCCGGCGTGTGGAGCACGCGGGAACCGTACCCCGGAAGCGGTACGTGCAGCGGCTCCGTCCAGTGCACGGGGATGGCACTCGCGCCGTACACCGCGCCCGCCAGTGCGCCCGTGACCGCCGCGACCGTATCCGTGTCGCCGCCCAGATCGATCGCGGCGCCCAGCGACTCCTCGAACGACTGCGTCGTGCGCAGCGCCCACAGCGCCGAGCCCAGGCACGGCCACACCGCCCCGTTGAACTCGGTCGCGTCGTCCGGGTGCCACCCGGGCGCCAGCACCGTGGCCCAGCGCTCCCGGTGGTCCTCGTGCACCTCGGTCAGGGCGTCGGGCACGGCACCGGCCGGGTCGCCGCCTTCGAGAGCGACCCGGATCAGCTCGTGCAGGACCGCCGTGCCCTCCCACGCCGCGCGGTCGCCGTGCGTGAGCGCCGCGATCCGCCGCGCCGCCGCCATCGTGGCCGTACGCCCCGCGCCCGCGAAGTACACCGCGGAGGTGGCCGCCCGCATCAGCGAACCGTTGCCCGCCGCACGGTTGTTGACCTGGAAGTGCAGCGCCGCCGCGAGATCCCAGGGGTCGCCGCTGCCGAGGACCTGCTCGGTCTGCAGGCCGATGTCCTTCGGCTCGCCCGCGGCCCAGCGGCGGAAGCGGTCGAACATGTCCGCCAGGTCGAGTCCGCCCCGCTCCAGCAGGGATTCGCCGACGAGCACCGCCATCTGCGTGTCGTCGGTGGCCTCGCCCGGGTCCCAGCCGCCGCCTCCGCACATCTCACCGATGCCGTCCGGAAAGCGGGCCGTGTACACCCCCGCGAGCCCGAACTCGAAGGGCGCGCCCAGCGCGTCGCCCACCGCGGAGCCGACCACGGCCCCGATCGCCCTGTCCGTCATGCGCATCGGATCAGGGTACGCGGCGCCGCGGCGCCCGGTACGCCGCGCCTGCCGCCACCGATCCGCCCACGAACAGCACCGTGAACCACTGGACGTGCCGGTGGCCGCCGGACGGGTCGCACACCTCGGCCCGCGGCCATCCCAGGTTGAGCGTCATGGCGAGACCGTGCGCCGGCGCGAGGGACCACCATGCCGGGGCGGGGCCGAAGTGCTCACGGCCCCGCCCCTCACCCGGCGTACGGCGAAGTGCTCTATGCCGCCGGGAAGTTCAGCAGCGCGAGCGGTTCGGAGGTCGGTGTGCGC
Source organism: Streptomyces sp. NPDC043870 (assembly GCF_056435785.1). Lineage (NCBI taxonomy): Bacteria > Bacillati > Actinomycetota > Actinomycetes > Kitasatosporales > Streptomycetaceae > Streptomyces > Streptomyces sp. NPDC043870. Next base: position 273,079 of record NZ_JBWKDT010000001.1, on the reverse strand, counting down.
GAGCCGCCGGCCGGTTCGACCGTGACACCCATCCCCGTCGCCCGGCCCACCGGCCCGGCCATGAGCAGCGCCTCGGCGGACCCTGCCGAGTTCAGCAGTCCGGCCGGGCGCATCGTCCCGCCGTCGGCGAACCACAGTTGGTACACCTTGCCCCCGCCCGGTGCCGGGAGTCCGGATGCCAGGAACACGGCCTGGTCCCGCTCGCGCGACACGGCCACCGTGCCGGTCGCCCCGTCGCCGAGAGCCGTGCTCATGGTCCGTACGTCGGGCGCCGTCAGGACCTCGGCGAACGCATCGGCCTGCTGCTGGGCACGGCGGGCCGCGTCCCGTGCCTCGGTGCGGGCGTCCTCGGCGGCGCGCTGCTGCCAGACCGCGATCCCGCCGAACGCCGCGGCCGCCGCGAGGCACGCGGCGAGGACGAAGCGGGACCCGGCGCGCCGCCCGGCCGGCCTGCCCCTGCGGACCGGGGGCCGGATGCGGCCGGTTTCCGCGACGCCGGCGACCTTCGGGGGTTCCTGGCGCACCGTCGCGATCCGCGCCAGCACCTGGGACTTCATCGCGGGCGGCGGCGTCTCGGTGACGGCGAGCCCCAGCCGTCCCGCCGTGGCGTCGAGCTCGCGCACTTCCTGCGCGCACGCCGGGCAGGCCTCCAGATGCCGTTCGAACCGCGCACGCTCGCGGTCGCCGAGCGCGTTCAGGGCGTACGCGCCGGTCAGCGTGTGCAGTTCGGCGTCCCGCCCCGCGCCTCTCGCTACGGCGCTCATGCGTTCACCCCCAGGCAGTCGCGCAGGCGGATCAGCCCGTCGCGCATACGGGTCTTCACGGTGCCCAGCGGCACCGCGAGCAGCTCCGCGACCTCGCGGTAGGCGAGTCCACGGTAGTAGGCGAGAGTCACGGACTGGCGCTGAAGCTCGGTCAGGGTGCGCAGGCAGCGGCGTACCTGCTCCCGTTCGAGCCGTGCCTCGACCTGCTCGACGACGTCGTCGAACGCGGGTGTCCCGCCGAGCCGGGCAGCTTTCTGCTCGCGCTCGGTGGCGGCCTGGACGGAGCGCACCCGGTCCACTGCGCGGCGGTGGGCGAGGGTGAGCGTCCAGGTCAGCGCGGACCCGCGGGAGGGCTGGTAGCGCGCGGCGGTCCGCCAGAGCTCGACCAGCACTTCCTGCGTCACCTCCTCCGACTGCGCCGGATCGCGCAGCACGCTGCGCACCACGCCGAGTACGGGCCCGCAGACCGCGTCGTACACGCGCGAGAAGGCCTCCTGGTCGCCGCGCGCGACCCGGACGAGCAACTCGTCGAGCCCCGGCCCCCCCGGTGGTGCCCCTGTGATGCGTATGGCTTCCTTCACGCGCTCTCCCCTCGCCCCGTACTCACCTCCCTCTATACGGAGCCGGAGCGCGTTGTGACTGCTGTCGGGCCGAAGTCTTTACGCGTTTGTTTCCTGAATCCGGTCCGCACCGCGCGCAGCGTCAGGAAGACCAGCAGTCCGATCGGTGACAGCAGGACGGTCAGTACCAGCAAGGGCCCCATCAGCAGCGGAGGGAGACCGAGCCGGCGCGCTTCGCCGTACATCCACTGGCCGATCAGCAGATCCCAGGCGACGACCTGCGCCCAGATCGCACCCGCGCCGTCCGCGTGTGCGACCAGGTCCCGGAAGGTTTCGAGGTCGGGCTCGCGTACGGCGGTCCACAGCTCCGGGAAGACCGGGACGGCGAGGCCGAGATACACGAGCAGGATCGGTACGGCGGTCAGGGGCGACGCGGCGATCCGGGCGGTCCAGCGCCACCGCGGTGCGAAGATCATCAGCAGCCAGAACGGTGCCGCGAGCCAGAAGGACACCTCGAAGAGCACGGTGGTCATGCGGAGAACTCCCTTTCGGTCGTGGGCTCGGTCGTGGGCTGGGGCGTGGGCTGGGGCGTCGGCACGGGGGCGCTGCGGAGGGTGGCGTACACCGCGGCCGCGCCGCAGCCGAGGATCAGGGCCGCGGCGCCGAGCGTCGCCCCGCCCGGGTGGATGAGTGGCTCGCCGCGCAGCGCCTGCCAGGTGACCAGGGCGAGCACGGCGGCGTACCCGGCGGAGACGGTGAGCACGAGGCGCAGCCGTACGCGCTCGTCGCGCAGCCGCGTGAACCGCGGGGCGAGAGCGACGAGGACGAGCAGGAACAGCGGGACCACCTGAAGGGCGTGCATCCCGACGAAGTGCGGGATGCGGAGGTCGCCGCCGGTCGTGGACCAGCCGGTGAGCGGCATGCCCGGGCCGCCGTCCGGCACGCCGACGCTGTGCGCGCCGACGACCGTGGCGACTCCGGGGCCGTCGGCTGCTGCCTCCTGCTCCGGCGTGGGCTGCGTCATCAGGGCGCCGAGTGCCGCTCCGGCGAGGGCGAGGACCGTGCCCAGCCTGATCGCCCAGGTGGTGGCGCGGTCGGCGATACGGGCCCGGAAGAGGAGCAGGGCGATGACGAGGGTGGCGACCCAGAGCACGACGACGGTCAGCGCCATCGTGTTGTAGAGCAGCTCGTCGAACGGGGTCTCGTGGTTGAAGTGGCTGCGCTTCCCCCGGACGACCTGCGCCGTGATGATCACCATCTCGACCACACTCGCCGCGACGACGACGGTGCCGGCCCACCAGCCGGGGCGTCGCAGGGACGGCCGGGCCCGGGCGAGCAGCGAGAGCATCCACGCGAGCGTGAGCGCGTACGGCACGAACGACACGGCGAACTTGAGGGGCTTGGCCCAGGTCGGGGCGCCCACGAGGACACGGTCGTCGACGACGAGACCGACCGCGGAGACGACGGTTAACAGGGCCATGGAGGCCGAGAACGCGACCAGGGGCCGGTGCCAGGAACGCCAAGAGGGAACGGGCATGGGAACTCCCGGGGATAATGGATAGTGGCACTCTCCGCTATCCGATAGCGGCACTATCTATGATGGGGGCGGGAGTTGGCAAGGAAGACAGGTGAACGCGCGGTGCGCATTGGTGAGTTGAGTCGCAGGACCGGGGTGCCGGTGCCGACGATCAAGTACTACGTACGGGAAGGGCTGCTTCCGGCAGGAGAGTTGAGCAGCCCGAACCAGGCGACCTACGGCCCCGGGCACGAGCGCCGGCTACGGCTGATCCGTGCGCTGCTGGAAGTGGGCGGGTTGTCGCTGGCCGCGATCGGTGAGGTGCTGGCAGCGGTCGACGACGAACAGCGGTCCCTGCACAAGGTGCTGGGCGCGGCGGCGGACCGGATCGTGCCGCGGTACGGCGGCGAGGACGACGAGGAGACGCATCTCGCCCGCGAAGAGGTGGCGCGGCTGATCGAGGCGCGCGGCTGGAAGGTGTCCGCGAACGGCCCGGCGGGAGAAGCGCTCGCAGCCGCGCTGGCGGCGCTGACGAGGGTGGGGCACGGGGCGTTCGTGGAGGTGCTGGACGACTACGCGGAGGCGGCCGAGCTGGCCGCCCGGGTGGATCTGGCGTACGTGGGGCGTCGCGTGGCCCGCGAGGACCTGGTCGAAAGCGTGGTCATCGGCACGGTGCTGGGCGACGCGATGCTCTCGGCCCTGCGCCGCCTGGCCCACGTGGACGCGTCCTCCCGTGCCTATGGCCCGGGCTGACGCGGTGGGCCGGGGCGGACCGTTGGGTACGAACCCCGCGTCGGACCGTTGGGCATGAATCCCTCGCCGGGGCGGCCGCACGAACCCCTCGCCGGGGCGGCCCGGTGGGCACGTACCCCCGGCCCGGTGGGCACGAATCCCTCGCCGGGGCGGACAGTGGGGCACGAATCCCTCGCCGGCCCGGCCCCGGCGGCCTGTGTCCCCGGAGGGCTACGCCTCCTGCTCGCGCTCCACCGCCTCGTTCCACTCGCGCTTGATCGCGCGCCACGCCTCGTCCGACTTGCCCAGCCGCCAGTACCCCGAGATCGAGAGGCGCTCCAGCGGAATGCCGCGCTCGATGCGCAGGTGGCGTCGCAGCTCCTTCACCGCGCCCGCCTCGCCGTGCACGAACGCGTGCACGTCACCTGCCGGGAAGGACAGCTCGCGGACCGCCGCGATCAGGGCCGCGCCGACCGGGCCGTCGCCGCGGTGCAGCCAGGTGACCGTGATGCCGTCCGGCGTGGCGATCTTCTGTTCGTCCTCGGGGCCGGACACTTCCACGAACGCGTGGACCACCGCGCCCACCGGCATCTGCTCCAGCGACGCCGCGATCGCGGGGAGCGCGCTCTCGTCGCCCACGAGCAGATGCCAGTCGGCCGCCGGGTCCGGTGCGTATCCGCCGCCGGGCCCGGTCATCCGGACCGTTTCGCCCGGCTGGACGCGGGCGGCCCACGGCCCTGCGAGGCCCTCGTCGCCGTGCACCACGAAGTCGATCACCAGCTCGCGGTGGACCGGATCCCAGGCCCGCACCGTGTAGGTGCGGTTGCTGGGCCACTGGTCGCGCGGCAACTCCTCGCGGATGCGCGCCATGTCGAACGGCTCGGGGTAGGTCACGCCCGGAGCGGGGAAGACGATCTTGACGTAGTGGTCGGTCAGTCCGTTCGTCGCGAAGTCCGCCAGTCCGTCACCGCCCAGGACGAGCCGCACCATGTGCGGAGTGAGCCGTTCCGTGCGCAGGACCAGCGCCTCACGGATCTGCGGTGCCTTGCGGGCCGGTGTCTCTGCCACGGCGGTCTCCCCTGGACGTAGGTGCTTAGGCTTGCCTAAGTTAACACCATCAGGGGGTCGGCCTCCCGGCCGCCAGCTCCACCTGCAGCCGGTGCACGGCGCGGCCGAGCCCCCACCGCACCGCCAGTTCCTCCAGCCGGGCCGGGTCGCGCGGCTCCTTCGGCAGGGCGGGATCGAAATCGGGCAGCGGTACGTCCCCGGCGACCCGCACGACCTTCGGCGCGACAGCCACATACGCACGCGACTCGTCCAGCCGCTTGCGCTGCGCCGGTGTCAGCTTCGACGCCGGGTCGTCGACGGCCGCCATGATCCCGGCCAGGTCCCCGTACGCGTCGAGCAGCTTCGCCGCCGTCTTCTCGCCGATGCCCGGCACCCCGGGCAGCCCGTCGCTCGGGTCCCCGCGCAGCAGCGCCAGATCGGCATAGCCCGGCCCGTCCACCCCGTACTTCTCGCGGAGCACGGCCTCGTCCGTGGCCTGCAGCATGCCGACGCCCTTCAGGGGGTACAGCACACGGACGCCGCGCGCGTCGTCCACGAGCTGATAGAGGTCCCGGTCGCCGGTGACGATGTCCACCGGGCCCGCCGCGAGCCCGGTGAGCGTGCCGATCACGTCGTCCGCCTCGTACCCGGCGACGCCGACGCGGGCGATACCGAACGCGTCCAGCACGTCCTCGATGACGGGGACCTGCGGGGAGAGCGTGTCCGGGATCTCCTCCTCGTCCGGACCCGTCTCCGTCTCCACCGCCACCCGGTGCGCCTTGTACGACGGGATCAGATCCACCCGCCAGTGCGGCCGCCAGTCCGCGTCCATACACGCCACGAGGTCGTCCGGATGATGGTCCTGGACGAGCCTGGTGATGAATTCGAGCAGCCCGCGCACCGCGTTGACCGGGGTGCCGTCGGGCGCGCGCACGGAGTCCGGGACCCCGAAATAGGCGCGGAAGTACAGGGAGGCGGTGTCGAGGAGCATCAGGCGTCGCGTCACAGTCCGAATGATGCCGCACCCCACCGACAACAGCCCGGCTCACGGCGACCCCGCCCGTCACATGGCCATCAGGCGTCACCCGCGTGAACTGGATCACTCTTGCGTTTGGTCTCTGTGGAGCCGGGCAGGCGCGACGCCGGAGTGGACCCCTTTGTGCCTTCAACTGTGCCTTCAACCGGTACAAACCCGGGGAAGCGGGCCGAACCCGCCCGCTCCACGGCCCGCCGACGGGGGATGCGGGCCGTTTTTCGGTTCAGCGCGTGAGGTGTATGTGTCCAGGCTGCAAGCCGAACACCTGTACAAGGTTTTCGGTAGACGACCCGATGAGGCGGTAGGCAAGCTCGAAAGCGGCGCCGGCCGCGACGAGCTCCGCGCCGACGGAACGACAGCAGCGGTGATCGACGCCTCGTTCGCCGTCGAGCCCGGTCAGATCTTCGTCGTCATGGGTCTCTCCGGATCCGGCAAGTCCACGTTGCTGCGCATGCTCAACGGACTGCTGGAGCCGACCGCCGGCCGCGTCCTCTTCGACGGTCAGGACCTGACCGCCCTCAGCGCGCGCGACCTCCGCACCGTACGCGCCCGCAAGATCAGCATGGTCTTCCAGCACTTCGCGCTGTTCCCCCACCGCAGCGTGCTGGAGAACGCCGGCTACGGCCTGGAGGTCCAGGGCGTCCCGCGCGCCGAGCGCGAGCGGCGTGCCACGGAGGCACTGGAGCTGGTCGGGCTCGGCGGCTGGGAGAAGTCCTGGCCCGACGAGCTCTCCGGCGGAATGCAGCAGCGCGTCGGCCTCGCCCGCGCGCTCGCCACCGACGCCGACCTGCTGCTGATGGACGAGTCGTTCAGCGCGCTCGACCCGCTGATCCGCCGTGACATGCAGGATCAGTTGCTCGAACTGCAGAAGCGGCTCAAGAAGACCATCGTCTTCATCACCCACGACCTCAACGAGGCCATGCGCCTCGGCGACCGGATCGCGGTGATGCGGGACGGCAGGATCGTGCAGCTCGGCTCCGCCGAGGACATCCTGATCCGCCCCGCCAACGACTACGTGGCCTCGTTCATCCAGGACGTGGACCGCTCGCGCGTACTGACGGCGGCGGCCGTGATGACCGCTGTCGAGGGGCCGCAGCGCTCCGACGCGGACGACTGCGACTGCGAGACCGTCACCCCCGACACCCTCGTCGCGGATCTGTGCGCCGTCAGCGCGCGCGTCCCGCACCCGGTGGCCGTCAAGGAGGCCACGGGCAAGGTCGTCGGCGTCGTACCGCAGTCCCGGCTGATCGGTTTCGTCGGCGACGAGCCGGGTGAGCCCGTGCCGTGCGTCCCCGGCCCTCGCAAGGAGCCGAAGGCGGTGGCCGCCCATGCCTAGGCTTCACCTCGGCGACTGGGTCGACAGCGGTGTCGACTGGCTCCAGTCCCATCTCTCCTGGCTGTTCGACGCCATCAGCTCGCTCGTGACCGGGATGTACGACGGCATCGACGCGGTGCTCTCCGCGCCCGAGCCGCTGCTCTTCGCCGGCATCCTCGCCGTCGTCGCCTGGTGGCTGCGCGGTCTGCTCGCGGGCGGACTGGCCTTCGCCGGATTCGCCCTGATCGACTCCATCGAGCTGTGGGACGACGCCATGTCGACCCTCTCCCTGGTGCTCGTCGCCACGGTCGTCACGCTGGTGATCGCGGTCCCGCTCGGGATCTGGGCGTCGCGGTCCAAGGCCGTCAGCGCCGTGACCCGGCCGGTCCTGGACTTCATGCAGACGATGCCGGCCATGGTCTATCTGATCCCCGGCATCATCTTCTTCGGCGTCGGTGTGGTCCCCGGCATCATCGCCACCATCGTCTTCGCGCTGCCTCCCGGCGTACGGATGACCGAGCTCGGCATCCGCCAGGTCGACAAGGAGCTGGTGGAGGCGGCCGAGGCCTTCGGTACGACCCCGCGCAACACGCTGATCCGCGTGCAGCTGCCGCTCGCCCTGCCCACGATCATGGCCGGTATCAACCAGGTCACCATGCTCGGTCTGTCCATGGTGGTCATCGCCGGCATGGTCGGCGGCGGCGGCCTCGGCGGTGCCGTCTACCGCGCCATCGGCAATGTCGACATCGGTCTCGGTTTCGAGGCCGGTATCTCCATCGTCATCCTGGCCATGTACCTGGACCGGATGACCGGTGCGCTGGGCCGTCAGGTCTCGCCGCTCGGCCGCCGTACGCAGGCCAGGGCGAAGGCCGTGACCGGCGGGCTGAAGATCTGGAACCACCGCCCCCAGCCCGTCGTCGCCATCGTGGGCGTCGTGATCCTCGCGCTCGTCGCGGGCGGCATGGGCGTGTTCGGCGGCGCCACGTCCGCCGACGCCTCCGACGCCACGAACGTCGGCCGGGGCAAGAAGATCTCCCTGGGCTACATCCCCTGGGACGAGGGCATCGCCTCCACCTTCCTCTGGAAGGAACTGCTGGAGCAGCGCGGCTTCGAGGTCGACGCCAAGCAGCTGGAAGCCGGCTCGCTCTACACCGGTCTCGCCGGCGGTCAGATCGACTTCCAGACCGACTCCTGGCTGCCCGTCACCCACGCCCAGTACTGGTCGAAGTACCAGGACAAGCTGGAGGACCTGGGCACCTGGTACGACCGGACGTCCCTGGAGCTGTCCGTGCCCTCGTACGTGCAGGGCGTCGACTCCCTGGAGGACCTGAAGGGCAAGTCGGGCCAGTTCAAGGGCCGCATCATCGGCATCGAGCCGAGCGCCGGAATGATGGGCATCCTCAAGGACAAGGTCCTCAAGGAGTACGGCCTGGAGGGCGAGTACCAGGTCGTCGACGGCTCCACGCCCGGCATGCTCGCCGAGCTGAAGCGCGCGTACGACAAGAAGGAGCCCATCGTCACCACCCTGTGGTCGCCGCACTGGGCCTACAGCACGTACGACCTGAAGAAGCTCGAGGACCCGAAGGGCACCTGGGGCAAGGGCGACGGCGTGCACACCCTGGCCCGCAAGGGGTTCTCCGAGGAGAACCCGCAGGCCGGCGAGTGGCTCAAGAACTTCAGGATGACCGAGCAGCAGCTCACGGGCCTCGAGGCGAAGATCCAGGAGACCGGCAAGGGCAAGGAGCAGGACGCCGTGCGCGCCTGGCTCATGGAGAACCCCGGCCTCGCAGCCAAGTGGACCCCGGTCGCCGAGGCCGGCAAGTCCGCGACCTCCCGGAGCGAGCCGGCACTCCAGTAGACCACCTGAATCCCCCCACCGGTCAGGGCCCCGTCACACTCTGTGGCGGGGTCCTCGCCGATGGGGCACCCCCAGGCGAGGCGAGGCTCTGGGGGAGGCAGTGACAACAGTGGGTTGTCGTGCCCGGAAGGTGCGTAAGGTACAGACAGGAGGGAGGGACCTCAGTCATGGGTGACAAGGAAACGCTCCGAGTCGGCTCCGCCGTCCGCCGACGGCGCAGGGCCCTGGATCTCACGCTCGCCGCCGTTGCCGAGCGCAGCGGCCTGTCCGTGCCCTTCCTCAGTCAGATCGAGAACGAGCGGGCACGCCCCAGCATGCGCTCCCTCCAGCGCGTCGCAGAAGCCCTGGAGACCTCCGGCGCCGAACTGCTCGCCGCCGCGGACTCCGCGCGCGTCGTCGACGTCGTCCGCGCGGACGACGACACCCTCTCCCCGGGTGCGGGCGTGCGCCCGCTCGTACGCGGCCATCACCAGCTCCACGCCGTCGAGTTCACCGGCGAGCCGGACGCGGCAGGCGAGTACCAGCACCGCAACGACGAGCTGATGTACGTCGCCGACGGCGCCGCCGAGGTCGAGGCCGAAGGCCGCGCGTACCGCCTGGAGAAGGGCGACAGCCTCTACATGACCGGGGGAGTGCGGCACCGCTGGCGCGCCACCCGGCCCGGCACCCGCCTCGTCGTCGTCGCCGTCGCCGACCACTTCGAGGCAACCGGACTGTGAAACGGGTCGTGTCGCTCGTGCCCTCGCTCTCCGAGGCCGTCGCCGTCAGCGCCCCCGGGCTGCTGGCCGGTGTCACCGACTGGTGCACGCACCCCGCGGATCTCGGCGCCGTCCGTGTCGGAGGCACCAAGAACCCCGACATCGAGGCGGTCGTCGCGCTGCGGCCCGATCTCGTCGTCGCCAACGAGGAGGAGAACCGGGCCCCCGACCTCGCCGCACTCCGTGCCGCGGGACTCGACGTCCTCGTCACGGAAGTGCGCACCCTGCCGCAGGCCTTCACCGAACTGGAGCGCGTCCTGCGCGCCTGCGGCGTGTCCCGCCCCGGCTGGCTCGACGACGCGGAAGATGCCTGGGCAGCGGTCGAAGCGGGCGAGCCGCGGCGCGCGGTGGTGCCCGTCTGGCGGCGGCCCTGGATGGTCCTCGGCCGTGACACCTTCGCCGGCGACCTCCTCGCCCGCCTCGGCATCGACAACGTCTACGCCACGCACCCGGAGCGCTATCCGCGCATCCCGCTGAACGAGCTGAACACCGCGGGCGCCGACCTCGTCGTGCTGCCCGACGAGCCCTACCGCTTCACGCGCGACGACGGCCCCGAGGCGTTCCCCGGGCTGCCCGCCGCCCTCGTCGACGGCCGCATGCTCACCTGGTACGGGCCGTCGCTGGCAGCGGCACCCGCGGCGCTCGCAGCAGCTCTCCGCTGAGCAGCCCGCGCAGCGTACGGGCACCCGCCACCGCCCAGGCCACCAGCAGGAACACGTACAGCGCCACGGCCAGCCAGTCCAGGGCGGCCACGCCGGTGTGCCGGGCCAGGCCCGCGGCGCCCGTGACACAGGTGCCGACAGGGAAGGTGAACGCCCACCACGTCAGCGCGAACGGCATTCCCCGGCGGGCGGCGCGCACCACCATGACGCCGGCCAGCGCCAGCCACAGCAGCGCGAAACCCATCACCGGGACGCCGTAGACGACCGCGAAGACCTGGAGCCCGCCCGCGTACGGGCTCCCGATCGCGGCCGGCGCCACATCCGCCAGCTTGTTCACCGCGGTGGTGGACTGGCCCAGCGGGCCGAGGACCAGGAACAGCGCCGGCGTCAGGGCGAGCGGCAGCGGGCCGTGGTGGACCAGCCGAGCGAACACCAGCGGCAGCATCAGCAGCACCGCCAGCAGACTCAGCCCGAACATCGCGTAGCAGCCCAGCAGCATCGTCTCCCGCCACTGACCGGCCGGCAGATGCGGCACCAGCAGCGCACCCTGCGCCGCCGCCACCATCGGGGCCACAACCGGGAGCAGCCACACGGGGGAGGCCGTGCCGGGGGCCACCTTCTGGTGCGTGATCATCAGATACGGGATCGCCACCGCCGCCGCGAGACCGGTGAACGTGCCCACGCCGAACAGCGCCGCGCCCGTCACCAAGGCCTCCCGCTCCCCGATGACACCGCCGCCGACCGAGAGAGTGCCGATACCGACCGCGAGCATCGCCATCGACAGGCAGCCGTAGAAAGGTGCGACCGCCGGGTCGAGGAGGTGGGCGCGGGCCTGGTCCCGGTGGTGGAGCCAGTGCCCGGCACGCGCCGCCAGCAGCGCCACCAGCATGAGTGCCGACAACGCCCACACGGCCGTGCACGCGGCCGTGCACGCGGCCGGCAGGCCCGGCAGCCGTACCGGCAGGGCCGCACCCGCGTTCGCGACGATCGCCGTGCCCATGACCGTGGCGTACCAGTTCGGTCCGAGATGGCGGAGCGAACCGGTGCGCAGGACCGGGGCGAACGGGGCGCGGGGATGGGCGACGGTGACCATGTCCTCACTCTCCGGCCCCGCCGAGGCTCCCACCAGGGACCTCTCTCCTATGGCCTCATAAGCTGGACTTATGAGCGAAGAAGAACGAGGGCCGATCGCCCACCGGGTGCCCGACCTGGCCGCCCTGGAGCTGCTGCTCGCCGTCGCCCGGCACGGCAGTCTGGGGCGTGCGGCCCGCGAGCTGGGCATCACCCAGCCCGCCGCGAGCAGCCGTATCCGGTCCATGGAACGGCAGCTCGGCGTCGCCCTCGTGGACCGCTCGCCGCGCGGCTCCCGGCTCACCGAGGCGGGCGCCCTCGTCACCGACTGGGCGCGGCGGATCGTGGAGGCGGCCGAGGCGTTCGACGTCGGCGCGCAGGCACTGCGCGACCGGCGCGACTCCCGGCTGCGGGTGGCCGCGAGCATGACCATCGCCGAATACCTGCTCCCCGGCTGGCTCATCGCCCTGCGCCAGGAGCGCCCCGGCACTGCCGTCTCCCTGCTCGCCGGCAACTCGGCGGCGGTCGCCGAACGACTCCTGCGGGACGAGGCCGACCTCGGCTTCGTCGAGGGCCTCGCCGTGCCGGAGGGACTCGACGGCGCGGTCATCGGCCACGACCGGCTGATCGTGGTGGCCGCCGCCCGCCACCCCTGGGCGCGCCGCCGCGCCCCGCTGCCGCCCGAGGAGCTGGCCGCGACCTCCCTCGTACTGCGTGAACGCGGCTCGGGCACCCGTCAGGTCCTCGACTCGGCCCTCGCCGACTACGGCGGCCTCGCCGAGCCGCTGCTCGAACTCGCCTCCACCACCGCGGTGAAGGCGGCGGCGGTCAGCGGCGCCGGGCCCGCGGTCCTCAGCGAACTCGCCGTCACCGAGGAGCTGGCCTCCCGCCGGCTGGTCCGCATCCCGCTCGAAACCGTCCAGCTGCACCGTGATCTGCGCGCGGTCTGGCCCCACGGTCACCGGCCCACGGGCCCGGCACGCGATCTGCTCTCGCTCACACGCCGGACGGGCCCGGGGTAGACGGCGGCCGGTCGCTCGGGGCCTGACCGGTGGGCGGGGCCCAGGCACAGGCCAGTGAGCCGCCGACGAGCCCGAGGAGCAGACCGAGGAAGAGGCCCCCGAAATTCGCTACGGGGAAGGAGACGAGAGTCAGCAGCAGGGTCGTGATCCCGGCGAACACGCGCCCCTGCTGCTGGAACCAGAGGGCGAAGCCCAGGACGACGAGCAGGACCCCGATGACCAGTGCCCCCGCGCCCGCGGTGGTGGACAGCGCCAGGGGGATGCCGCTCAGGCTCAGGCGCACGTAAGGGAAATAGATGATGGGCAGGCCCGCGGCGAGCGTGAACAGCCCTGCCCAGAAAGGCCGTTGACGACGCCACGTCCTGAACCTCCGTCGGGCGCCGGCGACTGCCGCGGGGACTTCCGGGCGTCTGATGCCGAAGAGATCAAGGATCACGTCTCGTTCCCATCTCAGGGGCACTCGCGGTTGCCGCGCTCCACGCGCAGACTGAGGTCGGGGATGTTGAACGTGGCGGCCGAGAGCGCGACCGCGGTCACCCGCACGTCGGTCAGGGAAACCGACTCCGCCTGCTGGGCGATGCCGTCGGGGTCCAGGAACCGGGAGTCCCGGTCCTCGGAATTGATCGGGCCCTTGGTGACCGAGCCGATCGCCACACCGATGTCGAGGTCGTCGAGGTCCGCCTGGCCGACCGACACGGACGTCGCGTCGATGAACAGGTTCTTCGCCACGGCCCGGCGCTTCTCGCCACCGGAGAGCCGCAGTGTGTACGGGCCCAGGACCGGGATCTGGACCACCACGGACTGGCACAGCCCGCTGATCTTCGCATGGCGGAACCCGTTGACCACGACCGGCACAAGGGTGCCCTTCCTGGTCACGTCCACCATGCCGTAGATGCTGAGCCCACGGGCGTCCAGAGTGTCCGCCGTGACCTGGAACTTCCGGCCGGAGATGAGGAACGACGCGGCGAGCGCACCTTGGGCCATGCCGATACCGAGAAGCGCGGCGACCGTGCTGCTCAGTACCAGGACGGCGGCGAAACGCTTCCAGCGGGTCCTGCCGAAGCCGCGCGACATTGCGTCTCCTCCGGTGGAATGAGGTGGGCCTGCCGATACCGGGCAGCGGAAAGCGACGTCCATCCGTGGGTGACCGAGCCTAGGCGGGCGGGGGCCCGTCCCGTCTGCACATCGGGCCGTGCAGACGGGTGATCAGCTCGCGGATGCCGCATTCGGGCGACACGCAGTGCGGTGCCGCGGCCGGTGTCGCCCCGGTGCCGCGGCCGGTGTCGCGCCCGGCCGGCGCCCCGTCAGGACGCCGCCCGCACCAGCCCCCGCATGACACGCGTGTCCTCGCCCATCTCCGGGTGCCACTGGACGCCCAGCACCCAGGCGGGGTCCGGGAGCTCGACCGCCTCCACCGTCCCGTCCGCCGCGTGGGCCGAGACGACGAGCCCCTCCCCGAGGCGGTCCACCGACTGGTGGTGGTACGTCGGCACCGAGGACTCCTCCGGCACGAGGGCGGCGTACCGCGTCCCCGGCACCGGGGTCACCGGGTGGTGTCCGAAGACCCCGGTCTCCTTCACATGCCCTTCGAGATGCTGGACGAGCGTGCCGCCCAGGGCCACGTTCAGAAGCTGCATGCCCCGGCAGATCCCGAGCAGCGGCGTCCCGGACGCGAGCGCCGCCTCGATCAGGGCGAGCTCCCACGCGTCCCGCTCCCGCGCCGGGGGCCCGGTGCGCGGGTCGGTCTCGGCCCCGTACCGTACGGGCTCCACATCCGGGCCGCCGGCGACGACGAGCCCGTCCAGCCGGGCGACCGCGGACGCGGCGCGCCCGGGGTCGTCGGGCGGAAGCATCGCGGCGATACCGCCCGCCGACTGGACGAGGCGCGGATAGCCCTCGGGCAGCAGTACGGCGGGCAGCTGCCACACGCCCCACGAGGCCTTGTCCAGGTAGGTGCTGACGCCGATGAGCGGCAGGGTCACGGTGGGGTTCCTCCGGTTCGGCTGTCGACGGGGAGTCAGTCGCGTTCGAGCTCGGCCTCGGCGGCGGCGAGCGCCGCGAACTCCTCTTCCGGCGCACGGGCCACCAGGTGGTGCCGACTGTAGAAGGCGAAGTACGCGAGGGCGACGCCGTACACCACCAGGGCGATGACGGCCGCGTCCTTGTCCACCAGGAAGGTCGCCACCAGCGCGGACAGCGCGAGGACGAAGGCGACGGACGAGGTCACCACGCCGCCCGGGGTGCGGTACGGCCGCGGCAGCTCCGGCTCCCGGCGCCGCAGCACGATGTGGGACAGCGCCATCAGCGCGTACGAGATGGTCGCGCCGAACACGGCGATGTTCAGCATCCGCGCCCCGTCCCCGGTGCCGGCCGCGAGCGCGAAGCCGATCGCGCCGGGGATCAGCAGCCCCAGGTAGGGAGACTTGCGGCGGCTGGTCAGGGAGAGGAAGCGGGGCAGGTAGCCGGCCCTGGACAGGGCGAACAGCTGTCGCGACCCGGCGTAGATCAGCGAGAAGAACGACGCCACGAGGCCCGCGAGGCCCGCGTAGTTGACGAAGCGGCTCAGCGCGGTCGGGTCGCCGTCGCCCTGCAACGCCACGACCAGCGGGTTGCCGGCTTCCTGGATGGCGGCCGAGCCACGCGCCCCGGTGGACGCGAAGAACGTGAGAACGGCGAGCAGGACGAGGATGCCCATCGAGACGGCGAGCGCCCTCGGCATGGAGCGGACCGGGTCCTTGGCCTCCTCGGCGGCGAGCGGCACACCCTCGACGCCGAGGAAGAACCACATGCCGAACGGGAACGCCGCCCAGATGCCCAGCAGGCCGAACGGCAGCCACGAGTTGGCGCCGAAGGCCTCCTTGTCGACCGGGATGTCGTCGAGGCCGCCGACCTGGAAGTCGGTGAGCGCGCCGAGCGCGAAGATCAGCAGCGCGGCCACGGCGATGGCGGTGACGACGAGGCTGAAGCGCAGTGCCTCGCCCACGCCCCACAGGTGGATGCCGATGAACACCGCGAAGCAGGCGAGATAGACCGGCCAGCCCGACTCCAGACCGAACAGCCCGAGCGATTCGACGTAGTCGCCGATGAAGATGGAGATGGCGGCGGGAGCGAGGATGTACTCGATGAGGATCGCCGTACCGGTGAGGAAGCCGCCCCAGGTACCGAGCGCGCGGCGCGCGAAGCCGTAGCCGCCGCCCGCCGTCGGCAGGATCGCGGAGAGTTCGGCGAGCGCGAAGACGAGGCAGGCGTACATCAGCCCCATGAGCACGGTCGCCGCGGCGAGACCGCCGAAGCCGCCCTTGGACAGGCCGATGTTCCAGCCCGAGAAGTCGCCGGAGACGACGTAGGCGACACCGAGCCCGGTGAGCAGCAGCCATCCTGCGCTGCCGCGCCGCAGAGTGCGGCGCTCGAGATAGTCGTCCGGCGGTGGTGTGTTGCTCCCGGTGGTGTCTTCCAGCGTCATGGCAGAGCTCCCGCGTCGGGCCCAATGGAATGGAGCCATACCTTTGCGGTGTGCGCGGGGGAAATGCAAGACCCGTGCGTTACTTTCGGGTTACGCCGGTGCGGTGTGGTGCCCTGCGGTGCGGTGCGGTGCGGTGCGGTGCGGTGCGGTGCGGTGGCGCGGCGCGGCCGCGGGTCACGGCTGCGGGCAGCTGGATCACGTGAGGAAGCCGCGCAGCAGCGCCGCCGTGCCCGAGCAGTGCTCACGCATCACCTCGCGCGCCGCGTCGGCGTCCCCGTCGAGCACCGCCTCCACCAGTGCGACGTGCTGCTGCTGCGAGTGCTCGAGATTGCGTACGAGCAGCGGAATGCAGTCCAGAAGATCGTTCACGGTTGCCCGGACGGCCGCGTACTGCGTGGTCAGGGTGGGGGAACCGGAGAGCTCCGCGAGGGTGAGATGCAGCAGTGTGTCGCACCGCCGGTAGTCGTCGAGGGGCGCGTCGTGCGTCGCCGCCAGGGCCGTGCGCAGCCGGTCGGCGCCGTCGTCGGTGAGGCCGTGCGCCGCGCACAGCCCGGCGGCGCCCACCTCGAGCACCTCGCGGAAGCGGAGCGTGTCCTCGACATCGACCGCCGCGATACGGCGGCGCAGCTCGTCCTCGCCGGCGGTACGCGGCCGGTGCAGGACGAACGTGCCGCCGTAGCGGCCGCGCCGGCTCTCCACCAGCCCCTCCTCCTGGAGCACCTTCAGCACCTCGCGGAGCGTGACGCGGCTGATCCCCATCCGGTCGGCCAGTTCGCGCTCGGCGGGCAGCCGCTCCCCACCGGGCACCAGTCCGAGCCGTACCACCTGGAGGATCTGCTCCAGGGCCTCCTCGAAGCCGTTGCCCGCTCGTACCGGCCGCAGCACGGACGTCAGCCGGTCCTCCGGCTCGCTTTTCCTCACTTGGATCCACCTCGCGATCGCAGTCCGTCCAACCCTGCTGGCGTGCTTCTCGGCCGGGGGTCCGGCCCGCGGCGAAGCCGCTGTGTACGCAGCGCCTCCCCGGAAAGACACAGCGCCACGTTGCGGTTTCCCCTTCCCAAGCAATGGTCTTCGGCAATACCTTATGGCTCCCGGCTGACCTTAGGAGGCAGATCCCGTGGCAGACCGCACACCCCCGCTGAGCGTCGAGGAACTGAGAGCCCTCGTCGCGAGCGGTGAGATCGACACGGTAGTCCTGGCCTTCCCCGACATGCAGGGGAGGCTCCAGGGCAAGCGGTTCGCCGCGCCGTTCTTCCTCGACGAGGTCCTGGAGCACGGCACCGAGGGCTGCAACTACCTCCTCGCCGTCGACACCGAGATGAACACGGTGGACGGCTACGAGATGTCCTCCTGGGACCGCGGCTACGGCGACTTCGCCATGCACCCCGACCTCGCCACCCTGCGGCGCGTCCCCTGGAACGAGGGAACGGCGATGCTGATCGCCGACCTCGCCTGGAACGACGGCGCGCCCGTCGTGGCCGCCCCCCGGCAGATCCTCCGCCGCCAGCTGGAGCGTCTCGCCGAGCACGGCTACACCGCCCAGGTCGGCACCGAACTCGAATTCATCGTCTTCAAGGACACGTACGAGCAGGCCTGGGACCGCGACTACCGCGGCCTCACCCCGGCCAACCAGTACAACATCGACTACTCGGTGCTCGGCACCGGCCGCATCGAGCCGCTGCTGCGCCGGATCCGCAACGACATGGCCGCGGCCGGACTGACCGTCGAGTCCGCCAAGGGCGAGTGCAACCCCGGCCAGCACGAGATCGCCTTCAAGTATGACGAGGCCCTCGTCACCTGCGACCAGCACGCCGTCTACAAGACCGGTGCCAAGGAGATCGCCGCCCAGGAAGGCGTCTCCCTCACCTTCATGGCCAAGTACAACGAGCGCGAGGGTAACTCCTGCCACATCCACCTCTCGCTCGCCGACGCGGACGGGCGTAACGCCATGGCCGGCGACGGGAACGGTCATGAGCATGGAATGTCACAGGTCATGCGGCACTTCCTCGCCGGCCAGCTCGCCGCGCTGCGCGACTTCTCCCTGCTCTACGCGCCGAACATCAACTCGTACAAGCGCTTCCAGCCCGGCTCCTTCGCCCCCACCGCCGTCGCCTGGGGCTTCGACAACCGCACCTGTGCGCTGCGCGTCGTCGGCCACGGCCGCTCGATGCGCTTCGAGAACCGGCTCCCCGGCGGTGACGTCAACCCGCACCTCGCCGTCGCCGGACTGGTCGCGGCCGGGCTGTACGGCATCGAGCAGCAGCTGGAACTCCCCGAGGTCTGCGCGGGCAACGCCTACACCGCCGACTACGCACACGTCCCGACCACCCTCCGCGAGGCCGCCGAGCTGTGGGAGAACAGCCCCATCGCCAAGGCCGCGTTCGGCGACGAGGTCGTCGCCCACTACCGCAACATGGCGCGGGTCGAACTCGAAGCCTTCGACGCCGCGGTGACCGACTGGGAGCTCCGCCGCTCCTTCGAACGCATGTGAGGCACCACTTGTCGCAACCGTACGAACTCGATGTGCTGAACCCGGCCACCGAGGAAGTCATCGCCACCGTCCCCGGCGCCGGGCGACAGGACGTCGACGCCGCCGTCGAACGGGCCGCACACGCCCAGCGCGGCTGGGCGGCCGCGGCCCCCGCCGACCGCGCCCGGCTGCTGCGCCGCTTCGCCGCCGTCGTCGACGACCACATCGAGGAACTGGCGGGACTGGAGGTCCGCGAGGCCGGCCACACCATCGGCAACGCCCGCTGGGAAGCCGGCAACGTCCGTGACCTGCTCGACTACGCCGCCGGGGGAGTGGAACGGCTCACCGGCCGCCAGATCCCCGTACCCGGCGGTCTCGACCTCACGATCCTCGAACCGCTCGGCGTCATCGGCGTCATCGCGCCATGGAACTTCCCCATGCCGATCGCCGCCTGGGGCACGGCCCCGGCGCTCGCCGCCGGCAATGCGGTCATCCTCAAGCCCGCCGAGACGACGCCGCTCACGGCTCTGCGGCTCGCCGGACTCGCCCTGGAAGCAGGCCTTCCGGAGGGGCTGTTCCAGGTGCTGCCCGGACGCGGCGACATCGCGGGCGACGCGCTCGTACGCCACCCAGGCGTCGCAAAGATCGTGTTCACCGGCTCCACCCGGATCGGTAAGCAGATCATGTCGCTCTGCGCGGAGCGCGTGAAGCGTGTGACCCTCGAACTCGGCGGCAAGAGCCCCAACATCGTCTTCGCCGACGCCGACATCGAAGCCGCGGCCGCGGCCGCCCCCATGTCGTTCCTCGACAACAGCGGCCAGGACTGCTGCGCCCGCACCCGCATCCTCGTCCAGCGCTCCGTGTACGACGATTTCCTGGACCGGCTCGCCCCGGCCCTGAAATCGGTCGTGGTGGGCGACCCGGCGGACGAGAGCACACAGATGGGGCCGCTCATCTCGCGGACGCAACTGGACCGCGTACGGTCATATGTCACCGATGACCTTGCCGTGGTCCGCGGCAGCGCCCCCGAGGGACCGGGCTTCTGGTTCCCGCCGACCCTCGTCACGGGCGCAGCACCCGACGCCCCCATCGCCACCGAAGAGGTCTTCGGCCCCGTCGCCGTCGTTCTCCCCTTCGACGACGAGGACGACGCCGTACGCCTGGCCAACGCCACCGAGTACGGACTCTCAGGCTCTATCTGGACCCGGGACGTCGGTCGCGCCCTGCGCGTCTCCGGCGCGGTCGCCGCGGGCAACCTGTCCGTCAACTCCCACTCCAGCGTCCGCTACTGGACCCCGTTCGGCGGCTACAAGCAGTCCGGCCTCGGCCGCGAACTCGGCCCCGACGCCCTCACCGCTTTCACCGAGACCAAGAACGTCTTCATCAGCACGGAGGCCTGAACCACATGACCGACACCACAGCTGTCTGCCGCCGCCTCGTGGGCCGCACCGCCGTCATCACCGGCGCCGGCAGCGGCATCGGCCTGGCAACCGCGCGCCGCCTCGCCTCCGAGGGAGCGAACGTTGTCTGCGGGGACATCGACGAGACCGCGGGCAAGTCGGCGGCCGACGAGGTCGGCGGGACCTTCGTGAAGGTCGACGTCACCGACGCCGAGCAGGTCGAGGCGCTGTTCAGGACCGCCTTCGACACCTACGGCAGCGTCGACATCGCCTTCAACAACGCGGGTATCTCGCCCCCCGACGACGACTCGATCCTGGAGACGGGCCTGGACGCCTGGAAGCGGGTCCAGGAAGTCAACCTCACCTCCGTGTACCTGTGTTGCAAGGCGGCCATCCCCTACATGCAGCGGCAGGGCAAGGGCTCCATCATCAACACCGCGTCGTTCGTGGCGCGGATGGGCGCGGCGACCTCGCAGATCTCCTACACGGCGTCCAAGGGCGGTGTGCTGGCCATGTCCCGTGAACTGGGTGTGCAGTTCGCCCGCGAGGGCATCCGGGTCAACGCGCTCTGCCCGGGGCCGGTCAACACCCCGCTGCTCCAGGAGCTGTTCGCCAAGGACCCGGAGCGGGCGGCGCGGCGGCTCGTGCACATCCCCGTGGGCCGCTTCGCCGACGCCGAGGAGATCGCGGCGGCCGTGGCGTTCCTCGCCAGCGACGACTCGTCGTTCGTCAACGCGACGGACTTTCTGGTCGACGGGGGTATTTCGGGTGCGTACGTCACCCCTCTGTAGCCCGTCCGCCGGCCGCCCCTAAGGTTGCCGGATGAGCATGACGACCCCGCCGGGCTGGTACCCGGATCCAGGTACCCCGACCATCGAACGCTGGTGGGACGGCACTGCCTGGACCGGGCACACCCGGGCCCCCGGCGCCGTGTCCATGGCTCCCGCACCTGGCCACGGCCACGGAACCGGCGGCCACGGAACCGGCGGCGGCGGAACCGGCGGCGACGGCATCGGCAAGGGCGGGCTCGTCGCGCTCATCACCGCAGGCGCGGTCCTCGTGGGTGCGATCGTCACCGGAGTCGTGGTACTCGGCAAGGACGACGAGGAGACCACCCGGCCGCAGTCCTCGGAGAGCGTCGCCGCGCCGCTGCCCCCGGCCACCGGGAAAAGCCCGAAGCCCGCCCCGACGGCGTCCTCGGACCCGAACGTCCTCGTCGACCAGCTCAACGGGATCACCCTGCCCCTCCTGGCCGGCTGGGAGAAGTCCGACTCCCACGTCGACACGGCACCGGCCATGGTGACGGCCGAGTCCTACACATGCCCCGGCGACTCCGCCCAGTTCTGCCACCACGGCACGGTCTCCTCCCGTACGGCGACGATCACCAACGTGAAGTCGCCCGAGAAGCTCGCCACCCAGGACGTGGGCATCGCCGCCGACTGGGCGTACGACAACGACCGCGTCGGCAACCGCATCCACGGCGGTATCAAGAGCCACGAGACCGTCGCGTCGAAGTCCGTGGTCGTCGCCGGGCGCACGGGGCATTTCGTGCGCTGGCGAGGTGAGGACCGGCGCGGGCCCCGGCGGTTACGTCCAGTCCCTGGTCTTTCCCTCGGCCGTCGGCTCCGAGTCGCTGATCATCGTCCGGTTCGCCTTCGACGCGGGCCCCGACGCCCCGCCGCTCAGTGACATGGACAAGATCATCAAGGGCATCCGCCCGCTCGGTGACGTCTCCGGGGGAGTCGGCTCCACGGTCAGCCCGTAGCTGTGGTCGTAGCCGTAGCCGTAGCCGTAGCCGTAGCCGTAGCCGTAGCCGTGGCGCCGCCGCGCGCGACGACCGCTGCCCGCCCGCGCCGGCCAGAGGTCAGAGAAACGTGCGGCCCTCGCCCCGGTACGTCGGCACGGTCACCGTCACCCGGTCCCCGTCGATCAGATGCAGCGAGTCGAACCGCTCGCACAGCTCCCCGGCCTTCGCGTGCCGGAACCAGACCTTGTCCCCGATGAGCAGATCGTCCGCCGGGGAGCCCAGCAGCGGGGTCTGCACCTCGCCCGGCCCCTCCTGCGGGTCGTACCGCAGCCCGTGCGGCAGATACGGCACCGGCAGCCGGTCCGTGCCCGCGGCGCCGGACGCCGGGTAGCCGCCGCCGAGCACGGTCACCACACCGACGCCCGGGCGGCGCACCACCGGCTGGGCGAACAGCGCGGCGGGCCGCCCGCTGAACGACGTGTAGTTGTCGAACAGCCTCGGTAGGTAGAGGCCCGATCCGGCCGCGATCTCCGTCACCGCGTCCTCGGCCGCCGTGTGCTGCACGCTGCCCGTGCCGCCGCCGTTGACGAACTCGAGGTCCGGCGCCACGGCCCGCACCGCGCGCACCGCGGCCGCGCGCCGCTCCGCCAGTTCCCGGCGGGCCGCGGACTGCGTCAGCCGGATCGCCCGCGATCGCAGCGGGCTCCCCGCCACGGCGTCCCCGACACCCGCCACATGACCCTCGTAGGCCATCAGCCCCACCAGCCGGAAGCCGGGGCGGCGCACGATCGTACGAGCCAGTTCGGCCAGCTGTGCGGGCTCCCGGAGCGGCGAGCGCCGCGCCCCGATCCGGAACCGGCCACCCAGCAGGTGCAGTGCGGTGTCCAGCTCCAGACAGACCCGGATCTCCTCCGTGCCGCCGTCGCGTGCCCGGTCGATCAGCTCCAGCTGCGCGGGGTCGTCGACCATCACCGTCACGGCCCCGGCGAGCTTGGCGTCCCCGGCCAGTTCCGCGAAGCCTGCGCGGTCGGCCGACGGATAGGCGAGCAGTACGTCCTCGAAGCCGGCCCGGGCCAGCCAGATCGACTCGTCCAGCGTGAACGACATGATGCCCTCGAACCCGTCCCTGGCCAGGACCCGTTCCAGCAGCGCACGACAGCGCACGGACTTGCTCGCCACCCGGATCGGCTTGCCGCCCGCCCGCCGGACCAGGTCGTCCGCGTTGGCGTCGAACGCCGTGAGATCGACGATGGCGAGGGGTGCGTCGAGATGCGCGGTGGCCCGGTCGTACCGGGTTCGGTCAGCGGCACGGGGAGTCATGGCCCGAGCTTGCCAGAGTGATCTACCGGAGGGTAGGGGGACGTTCTGCTACAGATCCCCCGGGGCCTGCGGTCCCGTTCCCGTTCGGCGTACTCGAACCCGTAGAGTGACGCAGACACGGTGACGAACGGGCCTGCCCCGAAAGGCGATCCGGCGGCGATACGAGACCGAGGAAACGGGGGGGGCGGATGAGCACCGAAGCGCAGCGCCCGCCAGTGCCGCCGCGCCCGTCCCGGATCACGGAACTACTGCTCCAGCCGGACGGTCCGGTGCCGCCGCCCACGCCCGCCGAGACGACGACCCGGCTGCGCCCGATCACGGACGCCACTCCCGCACCGCAGGCCACGCCCACTGTGCCCGGCTCGCGCCCGGCGGACCCCGGTGCATCGCGAGCCGGGGCCGCCGACGCCGCGTCGGACACGGGGGCCGTGCCGGACCGGCGGGCGTCGGGGAGCGTTCCCGCATCCCCTGGAGCCCAGGTACCGCAAGCGCCCCGGACCCCCCGGATACCGCACGCACCGCAGGGGGCCGTCTCCGCGCCGGACGACATGCCGGACGACGCACCGGCCGCCATGCCGGACGCACCGGCCGCCAAGCCGGACGACGCACCGGTCCGTCGCCCGGGCGGTCCGGCGACCCGGGCCGTGCCTCCGCGCCCGGCCGGCCCGCCACCCACGTCCGCGGCGGCCGCGTCCGGTACGGGCGCCGGGCCCCTGCCGCCGGAGGACCCGCCGCGCGCGGGGCAGGGAGTACCCGGGCAGCGCCCCCACGCCCCGGAATCCGGGCGCCTCGCACCGCCGTCGCCGGTGCCCGAGGGCGGCTCGGCAGGACCGGCGCCCAGGGCCGCGGCAGCCATACCTCCGCGCCCGTCGGATCCGCCGCGCGTCGGGCCGTCGTCCGCGCACCCGGACTCCGCCGCGGCGCCTGCGGCTCCCCTCCCGCCGGGACGGCCGCCCGCGGCTCCCCTCCCGCCGGAGCAGCGGCCCGGGGCCGGGACGGCAGGCTCCGCCCGGACGTGGACGCCCCCCGGCGCGCAGCCAGGGTTCCCCGGTGCACGCACGCCGTACCCCGGCGTGCCGCCCCGGCCGTACGTGAACGCCTTCCCCGAGACGCCCACGGAGATCACCACACGCCTGCGGCCGATCCGTACCCGCCACCCCGCGCGGACCGCCGCGGCCGTGGCCTGCGTCGTCCTCGGGCTCGGGCTGATCGGCGGCGCGGTCACCGGGAGTTGGCTCACCGGCGACTCGTCCGCCTCACCGGCCGCCCGTACGGGCTACGCCGAGACCCGCGCCCTCTGGCACAGCGCCCCCGTCGACAGCCTGTTCCCGCGCACCCTCAAGGGCGAGGGCGCGGGGCCCGGCGGCGCGGACCGGGTCTGGACCCGGACAGCGGTCGCCCCGGACGGCCCGTGCGCGGGCGCGCTCGATCCGCTGCTGAGCAAGACGCTTCAGCCGGTCGGCTGCCTGCGCGTGCTCCGGGCGACGTACACAGACGCCACGTCCTCCGCGGTCACCACGGTCGGCATGGTGTTCACGGAGGCGGACCGCTCCTCGATGGCCGCCCTGCGTACCCGGTTCGCCGACGAGGGCCTGGACGAGCGGACCGACCTCTTGCCCCGGACCTACGCGGTCCCCGGCACCGTCGCCGCGGGCTTCGGCGACAGGCAGCGGGCCAGCTGGACGGTCAGCGTCCTCACGGACGCGCCGGTCGTCGTGTACGCCGTCTCCGGCTTCGCCGACGGGCGCGCGGTCACCGACCCGCAGCCCGCCGCGGAGGCGATGGCCTCCGGCGCTGTCTCCGCCCCCGCCCAGGCGGGCCTCGGCCACGAGGCCAAGGGCATCGCCGACCGCATCGAACGTGCGCTGCGCAAGACAGCCACTCCGGCCCCGGAGCGTCCCGAATGACCGCTCACCCTCTGCGCGTCCGCCGCACGACGCCCCGGCGGCTGGCCGGGGCCGTCGCCGCGGCCGTCGCGCTCTCGCTCGTCTCGTCCGCGCCCGCGCAGGCCGACGGGATCCGGGCCCGTCAGTGGGCGCTCGACGCCATGCACACCGACGAGGCGTGGCAGACCACCAAGGGCAAGGGCATCACCGTCGCGGTGCTCGACACGGGCGTCGACGACAGTCACCCCGACCTGACGGGCAGCGTGCTTCCGACCAAGGACCTCATCGGGTTCGGGGCGAAGCGCGGCGACCGGGCCTGGGCCCGGCACGGCACGGCGATGGCCGGGATCATCGCGGGGCACGGGCACGGCCCGGGGCGGGAGGACGGGGTCCTCGGGATCGCGCCGGAGGCGAAGATTCTTCCCATCCGGGTGATCCTCGAAGGCACCGATCCCGCCCGCGCCAAGGCCCGCAGCTCCCGCGGCACCGCCCTCGCCCAGGGCATCCGCTGGGCCGCCGACCACGGTGCCGACGTCATCAACCTCTCCCTCGGCGACGACAGCGAGTCCGCGCACCCCGACGCGAGCGAGGACGCCGCGGTCCAGTACGCCCTCGCCAAGGGCGCCGTCGTCGTCGCGTCCGCAGGCAACGGTGGCGAGAAGGGCGACCACATCTCGTACCCGGCGGCCTACCCCGGCGTCATCGCGGTCGCCGCCGTCGACCGCTTCGGCACCCACGCGTCCTTCTCCACCCGCCGCTGGTACGCCACGGTCAGCGCCCCCGGCGTCGATGTCGTCATCGCCGACCCGGACCGGCGCTACTACGAGGGCTGGGGTACGAGTGCGGCATCGGCGTTCGTCTCCGGCGCCGTCGCGCTCGTACGCGCCGCGCACCCCGCCCTCACCCCCGACCGGATCAAGCGGCTTCTCGCGGACACCGCGCGCGGCGGCCCGAAGAGCGGACGCGACGACGCCAAGGGGTACGGCATCGTCGACCCGGCCGCTGCGATCGAAGAGGGCGGCGAGCCGGTCCCGGCCGACGCGAAGGCCGCGTCGGCCCCCGGCTATCGCGCGCGGTACTTCGGCAGCGGCCCGGCCGCCGCGGACACCGGCGACGGCCCGGGCGGCTGGCTCGCCCCCGTCACCGGCGGCCTCGGCGCCCTCCTGCTCGCCGCGGCGGTCGTCCTCTGGCGCGGCGACCGCCGCCGGACCTGACGGCGGACGGGCGGCTCACAGCCTCCCCGCCGCCGCGCGTGCCTCCGCCTCCACGCGCGCGATCCCCGCGGCCAGTGTCGGATGCCCGTCGGAGAGCACCGCGAGGAGCAGTCCTCCGGCCCTCCCCACCGAGTGGACCGCCCACAGCCCGGTGTCCCGCTCCGGCAGCCAGCCGTTCTTCAGCGCCCAGTCCCCGCCGGCCGCCGACACCCCCCAGTCCTGCCCCGGCACGACCCGGCCCATCAGCCGCTCCATGTACGGAAAGGCGCCGCCGAACACCACGCGCAGCAGCGCGAGCTGGTCCCGAGCCGTGGTCCGCGTCAGTCCCCACGCCCGGTCCGCCCGCGTGTCGACGAGGCCCAGCCGGGCATGCGCGGTGTCCAGCCCGGAGGGCCCGCCGACCGTCTCCCACAGCGCCGTCGCCGCGTCGTTGTCGCTCCGCTCGATCATCGCCTCCGCGTACGACCGCTCTCGCCCGCTCAGCGCACGCCCCTCGTCCTCCGCCCGGAGCAGCAGCGCGGCCAGGATGGAGACCTTCACGACGCTCGCGCTGACGTACGACCGCCCGGCGCCGTGGACCGCGCTCCGACCGGTCTCAGGATCGAGCACGGCGACCGAGACACAGGCACTCATACCGGGGAGGTTAGGCTCGTCGCGTGGCGCTCAAGAACATTCCCGACTCCGGTTTCTCCGACGACGACGGCACCGCCGACCCGGCCCTGGAAGCGGCCCTCGCCGCCTGGGCCGAGGACAGGACCGCCGAGCAGCCGGTACTCGAAGCACTCAGGAGCGCCCGGCTCCTCGTCCCCGTCGTCGCCGTGCTCGGTGAGATCGAGGAGGACGAGAAGGGTTTGCGCCGCGAGAAGACGAGCGACATGGCCGTGCCCACGCTGACCGCCGGGGACCGGCGGGCGCTCCCGGCCTTCACGTCGATCGCCTCGCTGGCCCTGTGGGACCCGCAGGCCAGGCCCGTCGCCGTACCGCTGCACCAGGCGCTCCGAGCCGCCGCCCATGAGAAGGCGGACACCCTGGTCCTGGACCTGGCGGGCCCGGTGCCGTACCAGCTGACCGGCCGGGCGCTGCTCGCCCTCGCCGAGGGCCGCACGAACACCGACCCGCTGGCCGACCCGGCCGTCACGGACGCGGTACGGGCCGTGCTCGCCGCCGAGCCCGCGGTGCTCCGCGCCCACCTCGGCCGTGGCACCGCCGACGGCACCCTCGCCCTCGTCCTCGCCGCGGGCGTGGTCCCCGGCGAGGCGGCCCAGCGCGTCGCCCGCGCGCTCGCGGCGGACGAGACGCTGAGGGCCCGCCTGGTGAGGGGACTCGACCTGGCGCTGCTGCCGGCCGGGGCCGTGCCTCCCGGTGAGCCCCTGTACGTACGGCCGTAGGGGCCACCGCATATCGTGTGCTCCATGAGTGACGCGACCCCCACCCCTGACACCCCCGGCGATGTGTCTCCCGACTTCGACGCCATGACCCGCGACATCGCGGAGGTCCCCGCCGTCGAGGTGATCGTCACGGTCGCGGTGAACCTGATGAGCGCCGCCGCGGTGAAGCTCGGTCTCACCGAGGACGGCGAGAAGCACAAGGACCTGGACGAGGCCCGCAAGCTGGTGCACGCGCTGGCCGGGCTGCTCGACGCCGGTGCCACGGAGATCAGCTCCTTCCACGCGGCGCCGCTGCGCGACGGGCTGAAGTCGCTGCAGCTGGCGTTCCGCGAGGCGTCGATCGTGCCCGACGAGCCGGGCCAGGGCCCGGGCGAGAAGTACACGGGCCCGGTCTTCGGCTGAGCCCCGGCGTGCCGCGGCCCGCCGAGCTCGGGCCGCGGGCCGTAGCGCGGCGAACCGCGAGGCCCGAGGCTCCGTGAGGTCCGCGCACCCGCGAGGCCCGCGCCACCGGTACCGCCTCGGTTAGCCCCTTCCGCCCGGAGCTGCTAACCTTGTGTAACGACCGGTCGGACACGCATGTGCCCGACCCACAAGTGGAGGCTCCGATCTCCCACCTGGCCGCTCTCACGGGCGGCGGGTCACCGGTCAGGCGGCGCCCATCGTTCCGTACGGACGATGGAGCCGTCCGAACAGCGCCCCGCGGTTGACCGCGGCGGTGTTCCGGTATTCCGCGGAGCCCCGCCTGTGTCCCGTCCGGGGCATTTTTCATGTACCGGCGCGGTTGGTCCAAGGAAACAGACGTTGCGTGGCTGTCCGCCAGACGGCCGCGTGGTGCTACCGAGGAGGATCCATCAGCACCGAGCCCCGCATCAACGACCGGATTCGCGTTCCCGAGGTGCGACTTGTCGGTCCCAGCGGCGAGCAGGTCGGGATTGTTCCGCTTGCCAAGGCCCTGGAGCTCGCGCAGGAGTACGACCTGGACTTGGTCGAGGTCGCGGCTTCGGCCCGGCCGCCGGTCTGCAAGCTCATGGACTACGGCAAGTTCAAGTACGAGTCGGCCATGAAGGCCCGTGAGGCGCGCAAGAACCAGGCGCACACGGTCATCAAGGAAATGAAGCTCCGGCCGAAGATCGACCCGCACGACTATGACACCAAGAAGGGTCACGTCGTCCGGTTCCTCAAGCAGGGCGACAAGGTCAAGATCACGATCATGTTCCGTGGTCGCGAGCAGTCCCGGCCGGAGCTCGGCTACCGGCTGCTGCAGCGGCTCGCGGAGGACGTCCAGGACCTCGGTTTCGTCGAGTCGAACCCGAAGCAGGACGGCCGCAACATGATCATGGTTCTCGGTCCGCACAAGAAGAAGACCGAGGCGATGGCCGAGGCCCGCGAGGCGCAGGCCGCCCGCAAGGCGGAGCGCCAGGGTCAGTCCGCCCCTGCGGCGGACTCCGCCGAGGAGCCCGCCGAGGCCTGATTCCGGGACAACCGTCCTGGACATCAACCGATACACATGACGCTTTCGCCTGCCGGTTTACGGACCGGCGACGGAAGCGCCACTGACGAGGAGAGAACGGCGCGATGCCGAAGAACAAGACGCACAGCGGTGCCAAGAAGCGCTTCAAGATCACCGGCTCCGGCAAGGTGCTGCGTGAGCGCGCCGGCAAGCGCCACCTGCTCGAGCGCAAGTCGTCCAAGCTGACGCGTCGCCTCACCGGCAACGCCGAGATGGCCCCGGGTGACACCGCCAAGATCAAGAAGATGCTGGGCATCTGATTGATTTCGTGCCCCCGGTTGACGGGGGCGACCGGGCAAGACCGGGACCAATTCGTTTCCGGGCCGTGTGAGGACAACCACGGCCCCGCTACAAGGAGTTAACAAGTGGCACGCGTCAAGCGGGCAGTCAACGCCCACAAGAAGCGCCGGGCGATCCTCGAGCAGGCCAGCGGCTACCGCGGTCAGCGTTCGCGCCTGTACCGCAAGGCCAAGGAGCAGGTCACCCACTCCCTGGTCTACAACTACAACGACCGCAAGAAGCGCAAGGGCGACTTCCGTCAGCTGTGGATCCAGCGCATCAACGCCGCTGCCCGCGCCAACGGCATCACCTACAACCGCTTCATCCAGGGTCTGAAGGCCGCCAACGTCGAGGTGGACCGCAAGATCCTCGCCGAGCTCGCGGTGAACGACGCGGGCGCCTTCGCCGCGCTCGTCGAGGTCGCCCAGAAGGCGCTCCCGAGCGACGTGAACGCCCCGAAGGCCGCGGCCTGACGGTCGCGTCCAGCCGGACAGCCCCGGACCCGCAGGCCCCTGGCCTGCGGGTCCGCGTGCGTCCTGCCCCAGGTACCGCCCGCCTTCGGAGCCCGGCCCGAAGGGCGAGCCGAGTCGACACCGTGCGCCTCGCGCGCAGCAAGAGAAGTGAGTGCACCTCATGCGCACCCCCGAGCTGATCTCCCCGCGGTCTCCGCGTGTCGTCGCCGCGCGGCGGCTCGCCAAGCGGAACTTCCGCTCCAAGGACCGGCGGTTCATCGCCGAGGGGCCGCAGGCCGTGCGGGAGGCCGTGGAGCACCGGGGCGACGACGGCGAGCCCACGCTGCTCGAGCTCTTCACCACCGTCGAGGCCGCCGAGCGGTACGCGGACATCGTGGAGGCCGCCCGTGCCACGGGGGCCCGGATCCACTACGCCCCCGACACCGTGCTGGCCGAGGTCTCCCAGACCGTGACGCCGCAGGGGCTCGTCGGGGTCTGCCGGTTCCTCGACTCGCCGTTCGAGGACATCCTCGCCGCCCGGCCCAGGCTCGTGGCCGTCCTCGCGCACGTACGCGACCCCGGGAACGCGGGCACGGTGCTGCGCTGTGCCGATGCCGCGGGCGCCGACGCAGTCGTGCTCACCGACGCCTCCGTGGACCTCTACAACCCGAAGTCGGTCCGGGCATCGGTCGGTTCGCTGTTCCATCTGCCCGTCACCGTCGGCGTACCCGTCGAGCAGGCCGTCAGCGGACTGAAGGGCGCCGGCGTCAGGATCCTCGCCGCGGACGGGGCCGGTGAGGACGACCTGGACGCCGAGCTCGACGCGGGCACCATGGGCGGACCGACGGCGTGGATCTTCGGCAACGAGGCCTGGGGGCTGCCCGAGGAGACCCGCGCGCTCGCGGACGCGGTCGTGCGGGTGCCCATCCACGGCAAGGCCGAGAGCCTCAATCTGGCGACGGCCGCGGCCGTGTGCCTCTACGCCTCCGCGCGCGCCCAGCGCACCCCCGGCGGCTGCCGGGCGGCGTGACCCCCGGCCCGCGCAGGGTGTCGCTCTGTCACCGACGACTAGTAGGGTGACCAATTCGGGGACCCACTGCACTGGTTCGAGAGGTGGGGTACGGGGATGGCTGTCGGCACAAGTAGACCGTCGGAGGCGCACATCGCCTTCGCGGGTCCCTCCATGGACGTCGCAGGCCTGGGCATCGACCCCGACGACCTTCCCGACGGTCTCGTCGTCGCCGACGAGACCGGCCGGGTGATCTGCTTCAACGCCGCGGCCGAGCGCATCACCGCGACCCCCGGCGCCGAGGCCCTCGGCCGGCCGCTGGAGCACGCGCTGCCCCTGGAGGACCTCAAGGGCCGCCGCTGGTGGACCCTGACCGACCCGTACGGTGGCCTCGCCACGCGCATCGGCCAGCCCGAGCGGAATCTGCTGCTCCCCGGCGGCCGCGAGGTCCTCGTCTCCGTCCGCTACGTACGCGACGCACCCACGGGCCCCGTCCGCCGCGTCGTGATCAGCCTGCGCGGCACCGAGGCGAGGCGCCGCACCGAGCGCAGCCACGCCGAGCTGATCGCCACCGTCGCCCATGAGCTGCGCTCACCGCTGACCTCCGTCAAGGGCTTCACGGCCACCCTCCTCGCCAAATGGGAGCGCTTCACCGACGACCAGAAGCGGCTCATGCTGGAGACCGTCGACGCCGACGCCAACCGTGTCACGCGGCTCATCGCCGAGCTCCTCGACATCTCCCGTATCGACTCCGGCCGTCTCGAGGTGCGCCGCCAGCCAGTCGACATCGCGGCCGCCGTCGGCCGTCACATCCAGGCGCACACCGCCCGGGGCCAGTCCCCGGACCGCTTCTTCGTCCGTATCCACCACCGGCTCCCCGATCTGTGGGCCGACCCCGACAAGATCGACCAGGTCCTCGGCAACCTGCTCGAAAATGCGGTGCGCCACGGCGAGGGAACGGTCACCATCGAGGTGTCACCAGCGCCCGGCAAGAACGACGAGAAGGGAACGGCCGTCACCGTGAGCGACGAAGGCCCCGGCATCCCCGAGGAGTCGATGGGCCGTGTCTTCACCCGCTTCTGGCGGGGAAGCAAGCGCGGAGGCACCGGTCTCGGCCTGTACATCGTCAAAGGCATCGTCGAGGCGCACGGTGGGACGATCACCGTCGGCCGCGGCCCCGGCGGCGGCGCGGAATTCCGATTTACGTTGCCCGTGGGCGCTCCCGCCTATCTCACCTGATAGGCACCCCGGCAGCCCACGGGCTCATTCGCGTACCTTCACCCCGCTAGACTCGACCTTTGGCACCTTTGCGTCCTCGGTCGTCGAGCGGGGGCTCCAGCCACCCCATCGGAAGCACGGGAAGAGATGTCGGCACCCAATAAGTCGTACGACCCTGTCGAGGTCGAGGCACTGAAACCGGAAGAGATCGAGCGCATGCGGGACGAGGCGCTCGCCGCCTTCGCCGCCGCCGGCGACCTCGAAGCGCTCCAC
This sequence comes from Streptomyces sp. NPDC043870, assembly GCF_056435785.1. NCBI lineage: Bacteria > Bacillati > Actinomycetota > Actinomycetes > Kitasatosporales > Streptomycetaceae > Streptomyces > Streptomyces sp. NPDC043870. The sequence continues at coordinate 241,109 of NZ_JBWKDT010000001.1, read as the reverse complement.
GAGGCGAAGATCGCGCAGACCGGCCCCACCTCGCCGCTCGCGCTCGCCAACCGGGAGATCGGCGCCCTGCCGCCGCACGCCAAGGCCGACGCTGGCAAGCGTGTGGGCCAGGCCCGCGGTGCCGTCAACAAGGCCCTGGCCGCCCGCCAGGCCGAGCTGGAGGCGGAGCGTGACGCCCGGGTGCTGGTCGAGGAGGCCGTGGATGTCACGCTGCCCCACGACCGCGTACCGGCCGGCGCCCGCCACCCCCTGACCACGCTCTCGGAGCGCATCGAGGACATCTTCGTGGCCATGGGCTACGAGGTGGCCGAGGGCCCCGAGGTCGAGACCGAGTGGCTGAACTTCGACGCGCTGAACATCGCGGCGGACCACCCCGCCCGCGGCGAGCACGACACGTTCTTCGTGCAGGGCGCGGACGGAAGCGGCAGTTCGGGCGTCGTCATGCGCACCCACACCTCGCCGGTGCAGGTCCGCTCGATGCTGGACCGCGAGCCGCCGCTGTACGTGATCTGCCCCGGCCGCGTGTACCGCACGGACGATCTGGACGCCACCCACACCCCGGTCTTCCACCAGGTCGAGCTGCTCGCCGTCGACGAGGGCCTCACCATGGCCGACCTCAAGGGCACCCTGGACCACATGGTCCGGGCGCTCTTCGGCGGCGAGGGCATGAAGACCCGGCTCCGGCCGAACTTCTTCCCGTTCACCGAGCCGTCCGCCGAGATGGACATGGTCTGTTACGTGTGCCGCGGCGAGTCCGTCGGCAACCCGGACCGGCCCTGCCGCACCTGCTCCAGCGAGGGCTGGATCGAGCTCGGCGGCTGCGGGATGGTCAACCCGAAGGTGCTCGTCGCCTGCGGTGTCGACCCGGAGAAGTACAGCGGATTCGCCTTCGGGTTCGGCATCGAGCGGATGCTGATGTTCCGCCACAACGTCGAAGACATGCGAGACATGGTCGAGGGTGACATCCGGTTCACCCGGCCGTTCGGGATGGAGATCTGATGCGGATCCCGCTTTCTTGGCTGCGGGAGTACGTCGACCTGCCGGTGACGGAGACCGGCCGTGACGTACAGACCAAGCTCATCGCGGCCGGCCTCGAGGTCGAGACCGTCGAGCAGCTCGGCACCGGGCTCAAGGGCCCCCTCGTCGTGGGCCAGGTGCTCACCGTCGAGGAGCTGACCGAGTTCAAGAAGCCCATCCGCTTCTGCACCGTCGACGTCGGCCAGGCCAACGGCACGGGCGAGCCGCAGGAGATCATCTGCGGCGCCCGGAACTTCGCGGTCGGCGACAAGGTCGTCGTCGCGCTGCCCGGCGCGGTCCTGCCCGGCGACTTCCAGATCGCCGAGCGCAAGACGTACGGCCGGGTGTCCCGCGGCATGATCTGCTCCGGCGACGAGCTGGGCATGGGCGACGACGGCTCCCACGGCATCATCGTGCTGCCGCCGCAGCACGAGGTCGGCATCGACGCCACCGAGCTGCTGGAGCTGTTCGACGAGGTCCTCGACATCGCCGTCACGCCCGACCGCGGCTACTGCCTGTCGCTGCGCGGCGTCGCCCGTGAGGCCGCTATCGCGTACGGTCTGCCGCTGCGCGACCCGGCGCTGCTCGACGTCCCCGCACCGAACTCGTTCGGTTACGAAGTGCAGATCGCGGACCCGGTCGGCTGCGACCGCTTCACCGCGCGCACCGTCGTGGGCCTCGACCCGGAGGCCCGCTCCCCGATCTGGCTGCAGCGCCGCCTCCAGAAGGCCGGCATGCGCCCGATCTCGCTCGCCGTCGACATCACCAACTACGTGATGCTGGAGCTCGGCCAGCCGCTGCACGCGTACGACCGCACCCGTCTCGACGGGCCGATCGGTGTGCGCCGCGCCGAGCAGGGCGAGAAGCTGATCACCCTCGACGGCACCAAGCGCGTCCTGGACGCCGAGGACCTGGTCATCACCGACAACCGCGGGCCGATCGGCCTCGCGGGCGTCATGGGCGGAGCCAACACGGAGATCGCCGACTCCGAGACCGACCCGGAGACCGGCGAGGTCCGCGGCACCACCGAAGTCGTCATCGAGGCCGCGCACTTCGACACGGTCTCCATCGCCCGCACCGCGCGCCGCCACAAGCTGTCCTCCGAGGCGTCCAAGCGCTTCGAGCGGGGCGTCGACCCGCAGGCCGCCGCCGCTGCCGCGCAGCGCACGGTCGACCTGCTGGTGCTGCTCGCGGGCGGCACCGCCGAGGCCGGCGTCACCGAGATCATCGCGCCGTCCGCGCCGCGTACGGTCACGATGCGGGCCGACCACCCCGACCGTGTCGCCGGTGTCGGCTACGGCCGCGAGACCGTCGTCCGCCGCCTCCAGGAGGTCGGCTGCGACGTCTACGGCCAGGACGAGCTCGTCGTCACCGTCCCGTCGTGGCGCCCCGACCTGCACGCGCCGAACGACCTCGCGGAAGAGGTCATCCGGCTGGAGGGCTACGAGAACCTGCCCTCCACGCTGCCGACCCCGCCGTCCGGCCGCGGTCTCACCGCCCGCCAGCGGCTGCACCGGCGCGCCGGCCGTGCGCTGGCCGGAGCCGGCTTCGTCGAGGCGCTGAACTACCCGTTCATCGGCGAGGGCGTCCTCGACCAGCTCGGCCTGGACGCCGACGACCCGCGGCGCGCCGTCGTCACGCTGGTCAACCCGATCTCCGACGAGGAGCCGGCGCTGCGCACCACGCTGCTGCCCGGTCTGCTCGCCGCGCTGCGGCGCAACGTGGGCCGCGGCGCAGGCGACCTGGCCCTCTTCGAGACGGGTCTGGTCTTCCGGCCGACCGGTGAGGAGACGGTCCCGGGCGTGCTGCCCGTCGACCGCCGTCCCACCGACGAGGAGATCGCCGTGCTGAACGCGGCGCTGCCGCGTCAGCCGCGCCGCGCCGCCACCGTTCTGGCGGGCGCCCGCGAGCAGGCCGGCTGGTGGGGCGCCGGACGCCCGGCCGACTGGGCCGACGCCGTCGAGTCCGCCCGTACGGTCGCACGCGAGGCGGGCGTCGCGCTGACCGTCCGCTCCGACCAGCACGCGCCGTGGCACCCGGGCCGCTGCGCCGCGCTGTACGCCACCGTGAACGGTGAGGAGACCCTCGTCGGCCACGCGGGCGAGCTGCACCCGCGCGTCATCAAGGCGCTCGGACTGCCGGAGCGCACCTGCGCGATGGAGGTCGAGCTGGACCTGCTGGAGCAGGCCGGCGAGGGTGCCCTCCAGGCGCCGCGGATCTCCACGTTCCCGGTGGCCACGCAGGACGTCGCGCTGATCGTCTCCTCCGACGTTCCCGCCGCGGACGTCGAGAAGGTGCTGCGCGAGGGAGCCGGTGAACTGCTGGAGTCCATCCGGCTGTTCGACGTCTTCACCGGCGAGCAGATCGGCGCGGGCAAGAAGTCGCTCGCGTACGCGCTGCGGTTCCGCGCCGCGGACCGCACGCTGACCGTCGAGGAGGCCTCGGCCGCCCGCGACGCCGCGATCGCGCTTGCCGCCGAGCGCACGGGAGCGGTGCTGCGCGGGGCGTGAGCCTGCGGCCCGGCGAGATTGAGGCAAAGGGGCGTACCCGGAACTGTTCCGTGTTCCGGGTACGCCCCCTTCGCCACGCCGGCGCGGGGTTCCGCCCCCTTCACCCCCATCTCACTCATTCGGGTGAGAAGTACGGATGACCTTCCCTGGCATGCCCGGACGATCGAAAGAATCGTCCCGGCCGTAGGGGTCGGCCTGCGCGCCGGACGGGCCTAAGAGGGGGCCAGCGGCATGACGCGAGACAGGCCACGAGTGCACATCGCCACATGGCTGCACCGGCAGGTTGCCGCGGCGCGAGCCGTCTGGCGGCGCCGGATGCCGCGGGCGCCCGCGCGGGCGCGGCGCGTGATGCCGTTCGTGCTGCCGGGTGCGTGGGGCGCCGCGGCCACCGTGTGGCGCCTGGCGTGCCCGATCTCGCAGCAGGACGGGATGGGTGCGCGCATCGCCACCAGCGCCGTTTTCCTCGCCGTCGGCGGCGTGCTGGTCTACGGGGTGTGGCGCGGCCCGGCCCGTGAGCTGAAGCGGGTGCGGAAGATCGCGCGCGTAGCCCAGGAGGTGCTGCTCCGGCCGCTGCCGGCGCGGCTCGACGGTCTCGCCGTCGCCGCCGGACAACTGTCCGCCTACCGCGGCGCGGCGGTCGGCGGCGATCTGTACGAGGCGGTGGCCACCCCGCACGGAGTGCGGGTCGTCATCGGTGACGTGCGCGGTCATGGCCTCGCCGCCGTCGGGGCGGCCGCCGCGGTGCTCGGCAGCTTCCGGGAGGCCGCGCACGACGAACCACGGCTCTGCGGCGTACTGGGCCGGCTGGACCGGGCCCTGCAACGGCATCTGCGGGAGCGGGCGCGGGACGAGCACCCCGCGGCAGGCGGGCCGGAGCCCGACTCGCCGTCGGCCGAGGAGTTCGTGACCGTACTGCTGCTGGAGATCCGGCCCGACGGCGCGATGCTCGCCGTCAACTGCGGCCATCCGTGGCCGTACCGGCTCCGGCGCGGCGCCAGCCGCCGACTGGCCCCCGGGCCGCCGCTGCCGCCCCTGGGTCTCTTTCCGCTGCCGGAGGGCATCCCCGTCCACCGCTGCGCGCCCCTGCTGCCGGGAGAGGCGCTGTTCCTGCACACGGACGGGGCCGAGGACGCGCGCGATGCCGACGGGAGGTTCTTCGGGCTGGAGGAGGTGCTCACGGAGACCGCTCTCGGCCCGCCCGCCCCGCCGGCCGCGCTGATCCACCGGGTGCACACGGCGCTGCTGCGCCACACACGCGGCCGGCTCACCGACGATGTGGCGCTGATGGTGCTCCGTAACGACGGGCTGCGGGTCCCGGCGCAGTCCGCAGAACCAGGGCTGCGCCGTTCCCGCCCGGAACCCTCCAATCGATAGAGAGGTAAGGGCCTTTCGCGGCCGGTGCCGCCCGCCCTGCCGCGGAGTGTCGGGCAGATCAGCAGGGCGGACGGCGGGGGGTGCGGGCCGCCGCACTGTACGAGGGGGAGCCCGGCGGCCCGGCCGCCTCTGTGAGAGGCATTTCAGTCAACCGGGGCACAGGGCACGGCGGCAGAGCGTGTGAGGCACAGATACGGGCACTTGGTTCACACCCCGTGCGAATCGGGCTCCACTAGTCTGGGTTCACCGAGCCAACGGAGGGGCACATGCAGCCCAATACTCTGCTCGACGCCCTGCTCGACGAGGCGGGCATCTCCCACGCGGGCCTCGCCGCCCACGTCAACCAGGCCGGCCGGGTGAGAGGCCTGGCACTCCGGTACGAACACACAGCCGTGGCACGCTGGTTGAAGGGCCAGCGGCCGCGAGGACAGGTGCCCGACCTGATCTGCGAGGTGCTCGCGGTGCGGCTGCACCGCGCGATCACCCTCGACGACATCGGTCTGGGACTGCCGGGGGAGACGTCCGTTCCGCATGGCTCGCCGCTCTCCGGCTTCGTGGAGCGTGCCACCGCGCTGTGGCGCTCCGACGAGCAGCAACGCCCGCACATCATCGGCGCACCGGCGGTCACGGGCACGCCCGCGGTGATGCCCGTCTGGGAGTGGGAGAACCCGCCGGAGGACACGGACGTCTCGCGCAGTGGCCAGACCCGGGTCAGCATGGCCGACATCAAGATGCTGCGGGCGGCCCGCGCACACTACGAGCTGATGTACCGGAAGGCCGGCGGTATCGCCACCCGCTCCCGGATCGTCGGCTTCCTCAACGCCGAAACGGCTCCGCTGCTGCGGGGCGCCTACAGCGATGCCCTCGGCCGCCAGTTGCACCGTGCGACGGGCGGACTGGTGGCCGTCGCGGGCATCTGTGCGTACGACTCCGACGCGCACGGACTGGCCCAGCGCTACTTCCATCAGGCACTGCGGCTGGCGAAGGCGAGCGGGGACCGGGGTCTTGGCGCGTACGTCATCGCACTGCTGGTCAACCAGTCGCTGTTCATGGGGGAGTACCGGCAGGCCGTGGCGTTCGCGGAGGCGGCGCTGCGGGCCGCCGGGCGGCAGATCACCCCGGCGCTCGCCGCCGATCTGTACGCGATGCAGGCGAAGGCGTACGCCCAGCTCGGCGACGGCAGCAGCGCGCTCGGCTGCATCCGGCGTGCCGAGGCCGAGGCGGAGCGGATCCGCCCCGGGCACGAGCCGGACGAAACGGGCTATGTACAGCCGGGGCTGGTGAACGTCCAGGTCGCGGAGGCACTGCTCAGCCTGGGAGATCTGACGGCGGCCCGCACGCACGCCGCGGCGGCCGCGGCGACCCCGGCGCACGACCGGGGCCGGGTCCACCGGCTGGCCATGCTCAGCCAGATCGAGCTCCGTCAGGGCGAGGCCGACCGGGCCGCGCGGACGGCGACGGAGATGGCCGAGCGCGCCAGGGGGATGGAGTCCCAGCGCCTCAGGGACCGACTGCGGTCGGTGCGCGAGCATCTGGTGACGAGCGGATGCACGCATGCGGAGGAGGCGGCCGAACTCATCGACGGGGACCTGCGCGTTCCCCTGTGACCGTTCTCCTGTGAGCCCCCGTGCGAGCGTTCCCCTCTGAACGCGCTCCTGCTGCGATATTGCCATCTACTTGTCGGAAGGTGGCAGAACTGTGCAGTGGACGAAATTAAGCGAGCAAACTGTCTATGAAAACCCCTGGTTCAGGGTCAACCTCGCAGACGTGGAGCTTCCGGACGGCCGGCACCTCGACCACTTCCTGATACGGCTCCGCCCGGTCGCCGTCGCGACCGCCGTCAACGAGGCCAATGAGGTGCTGATGCTGTGGCGGCACCGCTTCATCACCGACAGCTGGGGCTGGGAGCTCGCCGCGGGAGTCGTCGAGGACGGCGAGGACATCGCGTCCGCCGCGGCCCGCGAGATGGAGGAGGAGACCGGCTGGCGGCCGGGCCCCCTCCAGCATCTGCTGACGGTCGAGCCGTCCAACGGGCTCACCGACTCCCGGCACCATCTCTACTGGTCGGAGGAGGCCACGTACACCGGGCCCCCCGAGGACGACTTCGAGTCCTCGCGCCGCGAGTGGATTCCGCTCAAGCTGGTCCCGGACATGATCGCCCGCGGCGAGGTCCCGGCCGCCAACATGGCGGCCGGGCTGCTGATGCTGCACCATCTGCGGCTGGGCTGAGCCGGCCGGCCTGGTCCACAGGACCCCCTCAGTGGCCGACCGCCTGCCAGACCGCCACTGCCAGTGCGCCCAGCGCGGTGAGCGCGGCGACCGCGGGCAGGGGCCATTTGGTGTGCTCGAGCACCACGACGCGCGCGGCGAGATCGGTCAGATCCCGGTCGATCCGGTCATGGCGCTGGGCGAGCAGGGCGAGATGCCCGTCGATACGGGCGAGGCCGACGTCGAGAGAGCGGCGCAGCTCGGCGAACTCCTCGACGGCGGCTAAGTGATCGGGGTCGGTGGTCACGGATCGCTCCTCTTCGGAAAGTTGTCTGTGGTCCCTCGGTCGAGCGTTCCCGAGTCAACTCTCCCTGGTCGGAGCAAGGGAGCGTGTGCGCACGGCATATGCGGACACGCTCCTCACACCCCGTGTGAAACACCCGTGCCAAGCACCTGTGTGATTCAGGAGTACGAGTAGAAGCCGGATCCGGTCTTCCGGCCCAGCCGACCCGCGTCCACCATCCGCTGCAGCAGCGGAGGAGCGGCGTACAGCGGCTCCTTGAACTCGGCGTACATCGAGTCGGCGACCGAGGCGACCGTGTCCAGGCCGATCAGGTCCGACAGCTTCAGCGGACCCATCGGGTGGGCACAGCCCAGCTCCATGCCGTTGTCGATGTCCTCGCGGCTCGCGATGCCCGACTCGAACATCCGGATCGCCGAGAGCAGGTACGGGATGAGCAGCGCGTTCACCACGAAGCCCGAGCGGTCCTGGGCGCGGATGGCGTGCTTGCCCAGAGCCTGCTCGACCACGGCCTCGGAGCGCTTGATGGTCTCCTCGGACGTGGTCAGCGCCGGGATCAGCTCGACGAGCTTCTGCACGGGCGCCGGGTTGAAGAAGTGGATGCCGATGACCTGGTCCGGACGGGAGGTCGCGACGGCCAGTTTCACCAGCGGGATGGAGGAGGTGTTGGAGGCGAGGATGGCGTCCGGCCGGGTCACGACCTGGTCGAGGACCTGGAAGATCTCGGTCTTGACCTGCTCGTTCTCGACGACCGCCTCGATGACGAGATCGCGGTCGGCGAACTCCCCGAGGTCGGTGGTGAAGCTGAGACGGGCCAGCGCCGCGTCGCGCTCCTCCTCGGTGATCTTGCCGCGCTCGGCCGCCTTGGAGAGGGAGTTGTGCAGACGCGTACGGCCGATCTCCAGGGCCTCGCCGGTGGTCTCGGCGACCTTGACCTCGAGTCCGCTGCGGGCGCAGACCTCCGCGATACCGGCGCCCATCTGGCCACAGCCCACTACTCCGACGCGGGATACGTCGGCCACAGTGTCGGTCACATCGTGCCTTTCGCTGATCTTCAGTGCGGCAGGTCCCCCGTATGGTTCCGGCGCCCGCCTCGACCCCACGACGTTACTCCGCCGGTGCGTGTGGAGGAGGGGCCGGGGCGGGCATGCTGTGCGGGGACAGCGAGAAGGACGCGGCGTACTGCGGTGCGAAGGGGTCGGCAGATGACTCGGCGTATGAGGCAGATCACCAGAAGAGGACTCGTCACGGCCGCCGGCGCACTCGCCGCGCTGACCGTGACCGGGCGGGCGGAGGCGGCGCCGGCCCCGGCGGCGCGCGGCCGGCGCAGCTGCGCACAGGAGTTCCGCGGGATGTGGCTGGCCACGGTCGCCAACCGCGACTGGCCCTCCCGGCCCGGCCTGAGCGCGAGCCGGCAGCGCGCGGAGCTGCTGGCCTACCTCGACAAGGCGGTGGCCTGCCGGCTGAATACCGTGGTGTTCCAGGTGCGTCCGACCGCGGATGCCCTGTGGCCCTCGCCGTACGAGCCGTGGTCGCAGTATCTGACCGGCGTCCAGGGGCGGGATCCCGGGTGGGACCCGCTCGGCACAGCCGTGGCGGAGGCCCATGAGCGAGGCCTGGAGCTGCACGCGTGGTTCAACCCGTACCGGGTCGCCAACCACGCGGATCCGACGCGCCTCGCCAAGAACCACCCCGCGCGCCGGCACCCCGGATGGGTGCTTCCGTACGGGGGAAAGCTCTACTACAACCCGGGGCTCCCGGAGGTCAGGTCCTTCGTGCAGGACGCCATGCTCGACGCGGTCGAGAAGTACGAGATCGACGCCGTGCACTGGGACGACTATTTCTACCCGTACCCGGTGGCCGGGCAGGTCTTCGACGACGACGAGGCGTACGAGGAGTACGGCGGGGACTTCCCCGACAGGGCCTCGTGGCGGCGCAACAACATCGACCTGCTGGTGACCGAGACCGCCGACCGGATCAAGGAGATCAACGACCGGGTCCGCTTCGGCATCAGCCCGTTCGGGGTCTGGCGCAACGTGGCCACCGACCCACTCGGCTCCAACACGAGGGCGGGTGTCCAGACGTACGACGATCTGTACGCCGACACCCGGAAGTGGGTGCGCAAGGGGTGGATCGACTACGTCCTGCCACAGCTGTACTGGAACATCGGCCTGGCCGTGGCCGACTACGCGAAACTCGTGCCCTGGTGGAACAAGGTCGCGCGGGGCACCGGCGTCGACCTGTACATCGGCGAGGCCCTGTACAAGGCGGGCGATCCGGCGCAGCCCGCGGCCTGGCAGGACCCGGCCGAGCTGTCACGCCACCTCACACTCGCCTGCGACTACGCCCAGGTGCGCGGCCACTGCTTCTTCTCGGCGAAGGAGGTCGTCACGGACCGGATCGGGGCAATGGCCAGGGTCGTGGCCGATCACTATCCGACCCGGGTCCGGGCACGGCGCTGAGCTGCTGGTCAGTTGTGGTCGCGGTGGCGCACGACGGTGTCGGGACCCGGTGACATCAGGCACTCGTGACCGTCGTCCTCGAAGCGGACGCGGTAGGGCGGAGTGCCCTTGTCGCCCAGAACCTCAACGACTTCGGCGAGCCGGTCGTGCTGGCCGACGACCCGGCCGTGCACGAGCAGCTTGTCTCCCACACTCGCTTCCATCGGGCGTGACCTCCTTGAGGGGGGTGGTCGGTATTCCTGAGTCTACGTCCCGGGGTGTGACCCGTGTCACCTTCAGGCGTTCGCGCGCTGGGTGACGGCGATGCACACGAGCACGGCGACGGCGGCGAGCGGAGCGGCCGGGGAGAGCTGCTCGGAGAGCAGCAGCACCGACCAGACGAGGGTGAGCAGGGGCTGGGCGAGCTGGAGCTGGCTGGCCTTGGCGATGCCGATCGAGGCCATGCCCCGGTACCAGACGTAGAGCCCGAAGAAGGTCGATCCCGCGGCCACCCAGAGCAGGCCGATGACGCCGTGCGCGGTCAGCCGGACCGGTTCGGCCATCAGAGCGACGGCCGCGCCCACCAGGGCGAGCGGCAGGCACAGGATCAGGGCCCAGCCGATCACCTGCCAGCCCGGCATCACCCGGGCCAGCCGGCCGCCCTCGGTGTAGCCCGCGGCGCAGACCAGCAGCGCGCCGAAGAGACAGAGATCTCCGGTCGACAGTGCGCCGCCGCTCTCCCGCAGCGTGAACGCGATAACGACCGCGGCACCGGTGAGCGCGGCGGCCCAGAACGTCCGGGAGGGCCGCCGGCCCGTCCGTACGGCCGCGAAGGCGGCGGTCGTCAGCGGCAGCAGCCCGACCACCACGGCGGCGTGCGACGTGGTGGAGGTCTGCAACGCGAGGGTCGTCAGCAGCGGAAACCCCACGACCACGCCGCCTGCGACGACCGCGAGCGAACCCCAGTGGCGCCGCTCGGGGACCGGGACGCGCAGGGCCAGGAGGAACACCCCGGCGACGACCGCCGCGAGGACGCTGCGCACCGCCACGAGTGACCACGGCCCGAAGGACTCCAGGCCCCACACGGTGGACGGGAAGGTGAGGGAGAAGGAGACGACCCCGAGCGACGCGAGCAGCGTGCCGCCGCGGAGTGCCGCCCGGCCGCGCGCCCCGGCAACGGCCCGGCCGCCGACGGTATCCGGGCCGTCCGCCGTGCTCCGGCCGTCGCCTGCTGCCGGGCGGGCGGGAAGTGCCGGGCGGGCGGGAAGTGCCGGGCCGGCGACGAGTACCCGATCGGCGACGAGTGCCGGATCGGCGACGGGGGCCGGCTCGGTGGCCGCCGGCGCGCCGGGCTGGGCCGCATCGCCGACCGCTATCGTCCGGTTGGTAGTAGCGCTATCCTGTGCTCTCATGCAAGAGCGTAGCAGTGTGGGCGAACTGGCGAAATCGCTCAAACAGGAGCTGAACCGCTACTCGGTCGGCGAGAAGCTGCCGTCGAGCCGGGCCATCGTCGAGCGCTATCGCGTCTCCCCGGTCACCGTCTCCCGCGCCCTCGCGCAGCTCGCCGCCGAGGGTCTGGTCGTCACCCGGCCGGGTGCCGGCGCCTTCCGTGCGCAGCCGCGTACGGACACCGCGGTGCCCGGCGACACCTCCTGGCAGGAGGTCGCGCTCAGCGCGGACGCCGCCACCGAGCTGGTGCCGCGCGCCGTCGACGCGTCCGGGGTGCTGGTGACGCTCGCCGCCCCGCGGTCGGGCGTCATCGAGTTCAACGGCGGCTATCTGCACTCCGCCCTCCAGCCCGAGCAGGCGATGGCCGCCGCGCTCGCGCGGGCCGGCCGCAGGCCAGGGGCCTGGGGCCGGCCACCGGCCGACGGGCTGCCCGAGCTGCGCGAATGGTTCGCACGCGGCATCGGCCCCGGTGTCACTGCCGCCGAGGTGCTGGTGACCGCGGGCGGCCAGCCCGCTCTCACCACCGCACTGCGCGCCCTCGCCCCGCCCGGGGTCCCCGTGCTCGTCGAATCGCCCACCTACCCGGGCATGCTGGCCATCGCGCGCGCCGCAGGACTGCGCCCCGTGCCGGTGCCGGTCGACCCTCAGGGCGTGCGCCCCGAGCTCCTCGACGCCGCTTTCCGGGCCACCGGTGCCCGGGTCTTCGTCTCCCAGCCGCTCTACCAGAACCCGACCGGCGCCGTGCTCGCCCCCGGACGCCGCACCGAGGTGCTGCGGATCGCCCGCGCCGCCGGTGCGTTCGTCATCGAGGACGACTTCGCCCGCCGCCTCGCCCACGACGATGCGGGCGCCCTCCCCTCCCCGCTCGCCGCAGACGACCCCGACGGTGTCGTCGTCCACGTCTGCTCGCTCACGAAGGCCACTTCGCCGAGCCTGCGCGTCGGCGCCCTCGTCGCCCGCGGCCCCGTCCTCGAACGCCTCCGCGCCATCCATGTCGTCGACAACTTCTTCGTCCCCCGTCCCCTCCAGGAAGCAGCTCTCGAACTCGTCGGCTCCCCTGCCTGGAGCCGCCATCTCCGTGCCGTCGCCGCCGAGTTGAAGGCGCGACGCGACACCATGACCGCCGGGCTCCGCCTGCACCTCCCCGAACTCGTCCTCCCGCACATCCCCTCCGGCGGCTATCACCTGTGGCTCCGCCTCCCCGACGGCACCGACGAATCCGCCCTCGTCTCCGCCGCCCTCCGCGCGGGCGTCGCCGTGGCCCCCGGCCGCCCGTACTTCAGCGCCGAGCCCCCGGCGGGACACGTCCGGATGAGCTTTGCGGGCGTCGCGGGCGCGGCGGAGATCGCGGAGGGGGTGCGGAGGCTGCGTACCGCCTGCGACGAGGTCCTGGGGTGATGCCAGGGCCTGTCCGGCGGATCTCGCCGGGCTCGTCGGCGGCCGGGCGGCGGGACGCTTCCACAGCGGAACTCCGCCGCGGCGAGCAGCTCCGGGGTGATCCGGACCCCGGTCAGCCGCTCGGCGAAGGCGCGGCAAGGGGCTCGGCACCACACTCGTCGAGGCCGTCAGGGACCATCTCGCCCCGCTCGGGCTGCGGCGGATCCTGCTGGCCACCGCCGACGCCCACGGGGTTTACGAGAGGGCCGGATTCGCACCGCTCAGCGATCCGGGGAAGTGGATGGCCTTCGGCCTTCAGTGAACGTCATTAACGGTCAGTAACCACTCTTGACCTGGGGCGCGTCCGGCATCACGATCCCGCCATGAGTGTTCGGGTCACCCTGGTCGCCGCCGCGCGCTGCTCCTCCCGGCTGGCCGAGCGCTTCGACGACGACCGGCCGCTGGACCTGGCCGGCTGGCATGACGTGCAGCTCGCCGCGCACGCGCTCGTACCTCTGGGCGCGGCCGAGCTGCGCTACTGCTCGCCGACCGCCCGCAGCCGCGCCACCGCCGACGCGCTCGGCTACGCCCCGCTGGCGCAGCCCGCGCTGAGCGACTGCGACATGGGCCGGTGGCGTGGCTTCACGCTCGCCGAGGTGGCGGCGAGGGAGCCGGCCGCGGTCGACGCCTGGCTCGCCGACCCGCGCTCCGCGCCGCACGGCGGTGAGCCGCTGCTGGGGTTCATCACCCGGATAGGGGGCTGGCTGGACACTCGTCCCGTCGATGACGGGAGTTCCGTCCTCGCCGTCGCCGAACCCGCGGTCGTACGGGCCGCGCTCGTGTACGCACTGAAGGCGCCGCCCGCCACGTACTGGAACGTGGACGTCAGGCCGCTGTCCACCGTCGTCCTGACCGGCAGGGCGGGCCGCTGGAACCTGCGCCTGGAGACCGGCGCCTGAGCGTGCTCGCCCGGCCCGTCCACGCCGCACCGAGGAGCCGCAGGGCGCCGCGAGCCCGGCAAGATCCGGCCCGGCACGTCCGGCCCGGCGAGATCCGGCCCGGTACGTCCGGCCCGGCAAGATCCACCGGACAGGGCCCTATGCCGGCTCCGGCAGGGTCTCGCCCGTCTCCAGCAGTGTCTTGAGGCTGGACAGGATCGCGGGCCAGCCGCCGCTGACGGCCTCCAGCAGCGTGCTCCCGGGCTCGAAGCCGTCGTGCACGACCGTCAGCTTGACCATCTCCCCGACCGGCTCGATCTCGAACGTCACCTTCGACCGGGGCTCCTCGGTCACCTTGGCCATGACTTCCTCGCTCAGGCCGCAGGACCTGGCGAACTCCGGGGTGAAGGTGTGCCAGGTGTAGGACAGGCGCCGGAAGGGCTCGGATTCGAGCACGACCTGCTCGGGATCGGCCATCGTCGCGCCGAACTGCTCCCAGGTCATCCGCGAACCCGCCTGCCACTCGGATGTGAACGTCACCCCCCAGTAGCGGCGGGTGAAGGCCGGGTCGGTCAGCGCCTGCCAGAGCCGCTCGGGCGTGGTCTTGATGTAGGTGGTGTAGACGAATGCGGGGTTGTCGCTCATGGGTTCTCGCTCCAATGCGGCCTTCAGGTCGGCGAGGGCGTGCACGCGCTCGCGGTCGTACTGGCTGATCCAGCGCTCGGCGATGGCGTTGATCGGCACGGCGTTGAGGTAGTGCAGCTTCTCCCGGCCACTGCGTACGGTCGTCACCAGATTCGCCGCCTCCAGCACCGCCAGGTGCTTGCTCACGGACTGCCGGGCCATGTCCAGGCCGGCGCACAGCTCCCGCAGGCTCTGTCCGTTCCGGGCGTTCAGGCTGTCGAGCAGCCGGCGCCGGCTCGCGTCGGCCAGCGCCTTGAACACGTCGTCCATCTCGTGCCATCCCCCGAACATGCAGCTCATCGGCTGCATGAAATATAGGCAGCCGTCTGGCTGCACGTCAACGCGCGGTCGACACGGCCAAGCGGCCACCGCGGTCAGCGCGGGAAACGCAGTCATCGCGCGGAATCAGCGGGAATCCGTCCTGTTCCGGGTGTCGATCCGGGCCGGGCCCGTTCGTATAGAGGGTGAGAAGCCGGAACGAAGCGGAGCCGGCGGTCACGGCAAGGAGAAGCGCCATGAAGCAGTACCTGCTCAGCATCTACCAGCCCGACGGGGACCCGCCGCCGCCCGAGTTCCTCGAACCGGTCATGCGGGACCTCGAAGGCCTGAACGCCGAGATGAGGGAGGCCGGCGCCTGGGTGTTCGCGGGGGGTCTCCACCCGCCGGGCACGGCCACCGTGCTGCGCGTGAAGGACGACGAGGTGCTCATGACCGACGGTCCGTACGTCGAGGGCAAGGAGCACATCGGCGGGTTCACGGTGATCCGGGCGGCCGATCTCGACGCCGCGCTCGAATGGGGCCGCAGGTACGCCCGCGTGCTCGCCCCCCTGTCGATCGAGGTCAGGCCGCTGGAGCACGGAAGCTGCGGGTGACGTCGGGATGCCGGAGGTGTCGGCGGCGGACGTGGAGCGCGTGTTCCGCGAGGAGTACGGGCGCGCTGTCGCCGTCCTGGTCCGCGTCTTCGGCGACATCGACGTCGCCGAGGAGGCGGTCCAGGACGCCTTCACCACGGCGGTCGAGCGCTGGCCCTCCAGCGGGCTGCCGCCGAGCCCGGCGGGCTGGATCATCACCACCGCCCGCAACCGGGCGGTCGACCGCCTCCGCCGTGAGGCGTCCCGCACGGACCGGCACGCCCGGGCCGCCCTGCTGCACGCCCCCGAAGAACCGGCCGAGGAGGGACCCGTGCGCGACGACCGGCTGCGCCTGGTCTTCACCTGCTGCCACCCTGCCCTCGCCCCCGCCGCCCAGGTCGCGCTGACCCTCCGGCTCATCGGTGGGCTCAGCACCGCGGAGATCGCCCGCGCCTTCCTCGTGGCCGAGCCGGCCATGGCCCAGCGGCTGGTCCGGGCCAAGGGCAAGATCCGCGACGCGGGGATCCCGTACCGGGTGCCCGCCGATGCCGACCTCCCGGACCGCCTCCGGGCGGTACTCGCCGTCGTCTACCTCATCTTCAACGAGGGCTACGCGGCCGGCTCGGGCGAAGAGCTCGTCCGCGAGGACCTCTGCGCGGAAGCCATCCGCCTCGGGCGGCTCCTGTACGAACTCATGCCCGACGAGCCGGAGGCCGCGGGGCTGCTCGCCCTCATGCTGCTCATCGACTCACGCCGCGCCGCCCGCACCACGCCGGACGGCGGACTCGTGCTGCTCGCCGATCAGGACCGTGGCCGATGGGACCGCGGCCTGATCGCCGAAGGCCAGGCCCTCGTCCGGCAATGCCTGCGCCGCAACCGGCCAGGGCCCTACCAGATCCAGGCGGCCGTCAACGCCGTCCACAGCGACGCGCCGACCGCCGCCGCCACCGACTGGCGGCAGATCCTGCGGCTCTACGACCAGCTCCACGCGATCGCCCCGACCCCGGTGGTCGCGCTCAACCGCGCGGTCGCGGTGGCCGAGGTCGAAGGGCCCGAGGCGGCACTCACCCTCGTGGACGGCCTCGGGCTCGACACGTACTACGTCTTCCATGCCGTCCGGGCCGATCTGCTGCGCCGCCTGGGCCGCGACGCGGAGGCGGCGCGCGCGTACGAGGCTGCCATCGCGCATGCCGGCAACGCGGCCGAGCGCGACTTCCTGGAGCGCGCCCGTCGCGCACTCACCTGACGTGGCCGGGGCCAGGCCCGGTGGGGCCGGGAGCCTCATTGCATAAAACTGCGCTACAGCGTATAGTCATGCCATCAACGAGGAGGGCCCGATGGCAGTACGTGCAGCAGTTGCCGGAGCGAGTGGATACGCGGGCGGAGAGCTCCTCCGTCTGCTCCTGGCGCACCCCGGCGTCGAGATCGGCGCCCTGACCGCGAACACCAACGCCGGGCAGCGGCTCGGAGCGCTCCAGCCTCATCTGCTGCCGCTGGCGGACCGGGTGCTCGAGGCCACCACCGCGGACGTGCTCGACGGGCATGACGTCGTGTTCCTCGCCCTGCCGCACGGCCAGTCCGCCGCGGTCGCCGAGCAGCTCGGTGACGATGTCCTCGTCATCGACATGGGCGCCGACTTCCGGCTCGACGACGCCGCCGACTGGGAGAAGTTCTACGGTACGGCGCACGCCGGGACCTGGCCGTACGGCCTTCCCGAACTGCCGGGTGCCCGCGCCGCGCTGGAGGGGTCCAAGCGCATCGCGGTACCCGGCTGCTTCCCGACCGCGGTCTCGCTCGCGCTCTTCCCGGCGTACGCGGCCCACCTCGCCGAGCCCGATGCCGTGATCACCGCCGCCACCGGCACGTCCGGCGCGGGCAAGGCGCTCAAGCCGCATCTGCTCGGCAGCGAGGTCATGGGGTCGATGTCGCCGTACGGCGTCGGCGGCGGCCACCGGCACACCCCCGAGATGATCCAGAACCTCAGCGCGGTCGCGGGCGAGCCCGTCTCCGTGTCCTTCACGCCCACCCTCGCGCCCATGTCCCGGGGCATCCTCGCCACCTGCAGCGTCAAGGCCAGGCCGGGCACGACGGCCGACGCCGTACGGGCCGCCTACCAGAAGGCCTACGCCGACGAGCCGTTCGTCCACCTCCTCCCCGGGGGACAGTGGCCCGCCACGGCGTCCGTCTACGGTTCCAACGCCGTTCAGGTCCAGGTCGCCCACGACGAGGCCGCCGGCCGCATCATCGCGATCAGCGCCATCGACAACCTCACCAAGGGCACGGCAGGTGGCGCGGTCCAGAGCATGAACATCGCCCTGGGTCTCGACCAGACCACAGGACTTTCCACGATCGGAGTCGCGCCATGACGGTGACGGCAGCCAAGGGATTCACGGCCGCGGGCATCGCCGCCGGAATCAAAGAGAACGGCAACCCGGACCTGGCGCTCGTCGTCAACAACGGGCCGCGCCACTCTGCCGCCGGAGTCTTCACATCCAACCGCGTCAAGGCCGCACCCGTCCTCTGGTCCGAGCAGGTCCTCAAGAGCGGCGAGGTCTCCGCCGTCGTCCTCAACTCCGGCGGCGCCAACGCCTGCACCGGCCCCAAGGGATTCCAGGACACCCACGCCACCGCCGAGAAGGCCGCCGAGGTCCTTCAGGGCCACAGCGCCGGGGAGATCGCCGTCGCGTCCACCGGACTCATCGGCGTACTGCTGCCCATGGACAAGCTGCTGCCCGGCATCGAGAAGGCGGCCGCCGAGCTCAGCGCGCACGGCGGTGAGAAGGCCGCCATCGCCATCAAGACCACGGACACCGTCCACAAGACCGCGGTCCACCAGGGCGACGGCTGGGCCGTCGGCGGTATGGCCAAGGGCGCGGGCATGCTCGCCCCCGGCCTCGCCACCATGCTCGTCCTGCTCACCACCGACGCCGACCTGGACAGCGCGACCCTCGACAGGGCGCTGCGCGACGCGACCCGCCTCACCTTCGACCGGGTCGACTCCGACGGCTGCATGTCCACCAACGACACCGTGCTGCTGCTCGCCTCCGGCGCCGCCCAGGTCACCCCGGAGTACGGCGAGTTCGCCGAGGCCGTACGGGCCGTCTGCGACGACCTCGCCCGTCAGCTCATCGGCGATGCCGAGGGTGCCAGCAAGGACATCCGGATCGAGGTGATCAACGCCGCGAGCGAGGACGACGCCGTCGAGGTGGGTCGCTCGATCGCCCGTAACAACCTCCTCAAGTGCGCCATCCACGGCGAGGACCCCAACTGGGGCCGGGTCCTGTCCGCGATCGGTACGACGAAGGCGGTCTTCGAGCCCGACAGGCTGAACGTCGCCATCAACGACGTCTGGGTCTGCAAGAACGGCTCCGTCGGCGAGGATCGCGACCTCGTCGACATGCGCTACCGCGAGGTCAGGATCACCGCCGACCTCGCCGCCGGGTCCGAGTCCGCCGTCATCTGGGCCAACGACCTCACCGCCGACTACGTCCACGAGAACAGCGCCTACTCCTCCTGAGGATCCCGGAGCCGATGAGCACTCGTAAGCACACCGCACTCCCCAAGGCGCAGACCTTGATCGAGGCACTGCCGTGGCTCACCCGCCACTACGGCAAGACGGTTGTCATCAAGTTCGGCGGCAACGCGATGGTCGACCAGGAGCTGAAGGCCGCCTTCGCCCAGGACGTCGTCTTCCTGCGGCAGGCCGGCATCAAGCCGGTCGTCGTGCACGGCGGCGGCCCGCAGATCAGCGCCCAGCTCGACAAGCACGGCCTGGTCAGCGAGTTCAAGGCCGGGCTGCGTGTCACGACCCCGGAGGCCATGGACGTCGTACGGATGGTGCTCGCCGGACAGGTCCAGCGCGAGCTGGTCGGGCTGCTCAACCAGCACGGCCCGCTCGCCGTCGGCCTCACCGGCGAGGACGCGCACACCATCACCGCCACCAAGCACCGCCCGACCATCGACGGCGAGCTCATCGACATCGGCCGCGTCGGCGAGATCACCGAGATCGACACCGGAGCGATCGAGGCACTGCTGAACGACGGCCGGATCCCCGTCATCTCCTCCATCGCGCGCAGCGCCGACGACGGGCATGTCTACAACGTCAACGCCGACACCGCCGCGGCCGCGCTGGCCGCCGCGCTCGGCGCCGAGACCCTGATGGTCCTCACGGACGTCGAGGGTCTGTACGAGGACTGGCCCCACAGCGACGAGGTGATCAGCCGCCTCACCGCGAGCGAACTGGAGAAGCTGCTGCCCGAGCTCTCCAGCGGAATGGTCCCCAAGATGCAGGGCTGCCTGCACGCCGTGCGCAACGGCGTCAACACCGCCCGGGTCATCGACGGCCGGGTGCAGCACTCCATCCTGCTGGAGATCTACACCGACGAGGGCATCGGCACGATGGTCGTGCCCGACGGCACCGAAGGGGGAACGGCATGAGCGACCACGGCGGCAACCAGGAGCTCACGCAGCGCTGGCAGGGCTCCATGATGGACAACTACGGCACGCCGAAGCTGTCCCTGGTCCGCGGCGAGGGCGCGAAGGTCTGGGACGCCGACGGCAACGGGTACCTCGACTTCGTCGGCGGGATCGCCGTCAACGCGCTGGGCCACGCCCACCCCGCCGTCGTCGAGGCCGTCTCACGGCAGATCGCCACGCTCGGCCATGTCTCGAACCTCTTCATCGCCGAGCCGCCGGTCGCGCTCGCCGAACGGCTGCTCCGGCTCGCCGGCCGCCCTGGCCGCGTCTTCTTCTGCAACTCCGGAGCCGAGGCCAACGAGGCCGCCTTCAAGATCGGCCGGCTGACGGGCCGTCCGCACATGGTCTCCACCCAGGGCGGCTTCCACGGCCGGACCATGGGCTCCCTCGCGCTCACCGGCCAGCCCGCCAAGCAGCGGCCCTTCCTGCCGCTGCCCGGCGACGTCACGCACGTCCCGTACGGTGACGCCGAGGCGCTGCGGGCCGCGGTCACCGAGGAGACCGCCCTCGTGATCATCGAGCCGGTCCAGGGCGAGAACGGCGTGGTCGTACCGCCGCCCGGCTACCTCCGGGCGGCCCGCGAGATCACCCGCGCCACCGGCACGCTCCTCGTCCTCGACGAGGTCCAGACCGGCATCGGCCGCACCGGCCACTGGTTCGAGTACCAGGCCCACCAGGGCGTCGACCCGGACATCGTCACCCTCGCCAAGGGCCTCGGCGGCGGGCTGCCGCTGGGCGCGACGATGGCGTTCGGACCGGCCGCCGATCTGCTGCGGCCCGGCCAGCACGGCACGACGTTCGGCGGCAACCCGGTCGCCTGCGCCGCGGGACTCGCCGTGCTGGGGACCCTCGACGGCACGCTCGACGACGTCAAGCGGACCGGCGAGAAGCTCCGGGACGGAATCGAGAACCCCGGCGGGAAGCAGAAGCACCCGCTGATCTCCCATGTCCGCGGTGCGGGCCTGCTGCTGGGTATCGTGCTCACCGAGCCCCTCGCACCCCAGGTGCAGCAGGCGGCTCAGGTTGCCGGCCTCCTGGTCAACGCGCCCGCCCCCGATGTCGTAAGGATCATGCCGCCGCTGATCATCGGCGACGCGGAGGTGGACGCTTTCCTCCAGGCGCTGCCCGGCATCCTCGACGAGACATACGGGGACGGACGATCCGGAGAATGAGACGACGATGACCGATGCGCAGGAGATCGAGCACGGCGGGCCGTCCGTGCCGCAGACCCGCACGGCCCGCCACCGCCGGATTGTGGACATCCTCAACCGGCAGCCGGTGCGCTCGCAGAGCCAGCTGGCCAAGCTGCTCGCCGACGACGGGCTGAGCGTCACCCAGGCGACGCTCTCCCGCGACCTCGACGAGCTCGGCGCCGTGAAGATCCGCAACACCGGGGGCGAGCTCATCTACGCGGTGCCGAGCGAGGGCGGATTCCGCACCCCGCAGGCCCCGCTGGGCGAGTCGGCGAAAGAGGAGCGGATGCGCCGCCTCTCCGGTGAGCTGCTCATCTCCGCGGAGGCCTCGGCCAACCTGGTGGTGCTGCGTACGCCGCCGGGCGCGGCCCAGTTCCTCGCCTCGGCCATCGACCAGGCCGAACTCCACGCGATTCTCGGCACGATCGCGGGAGACGACACCCTGCTGCTCATCTCCCGCGACCCGGCGGGCGGCCAGGCACTCGCGGACCATCTGCTGCGGCTGGCCCAGAACGACCGCTGACAGGCCTCGGCGCACCGCCGGTGCCTGGTCGTCGAGCGACAGCCCGAAGGCAGGCAAGAGCGACGGGTCCTGGGGGAGACGACCCGGGCGATCCCGGACGCCGTGACGGTGTGCACCTCGACCGAGAACGCACGCAGGACGCCGTCCGCGCCGCATTCGTACAGCGCGAGCGCCGGCCGGCGGCCGCGTTGCTCGTCGTTGCTCGTCGCTCTGCTGCTCCTCGGCTGTGTGCGCCGCTGAGGGACCCGGGTCGCCGCCGCGGCGCTCGCTCGTGCGGTCCCGGGGTCAGGCGGCTGGTGCGTCCTGGTCCTGCTTCACCAGATGGCGGGCGAAGCCACTGGTCTGCCAGGTGCTGCCGTCCGCGGCGACGGCGAAGCCCTCCGTGTCCGAAAGCCCCTCCAGCCAGTCGCGGGCCCGCTCGCCCATGGCGTAGGCGGCCGTCGCCCGGGCGTCCGCCTGGGTCAGGCCCGGTGTCACGACGGTGAGCGAGGCGAGACCGCCGGCCGGCGGGGCGCCCGTGTGCGGATCGACGATGTGGCAGCCGCGTTCGGCCGGCCCCGATGTGGCGACGGCGAGGCTTTCGTCGGTCTCGACCACCGCGACCAGCCCGCCGGGGGACAGCGGGTCCGAGAGGCCGACCCGCCACGGGCCGCCGTGCAACTGGACGTCGCCGCCGCCGTTGAGGCAGACCGCGGCGGCACCGGACGAGGCGAGCATGCGCGCCGCGCGTTCCACCGCCCAGCCCTTGACCAGGCCGGTGGGGTCGAGTCCGCTCCCGCCCCCGTACCCGGCGGTGAACCAGCCGCCGCTCAGCTGCTCCTCCGTCTCGCAGAGCCCGAGCACCTCGGTCACGTCGCGCGCACAGTCCACCAGGGCGAGTTCCCCCCTGGCGAGCCTGCTGACCTCGCTGTCCCGGCGGTAGGTCGAGAAGAGCTCGTCCGCGCGGTGCAGGGCGGCCACAGCCGCGACGAGTCCGGCGCGCATGCGCGCGCCGTCGCAGTCGGCGGCCATCCGCACGTCGAACGAGAACACCGTGCCCATCGCATGCTCGACATGGCGCAGTCGTGCCCGGTCCGTCGTCACAGGCCGGCCTTGTCGAGGGCGCTCTGCAGGGAGGTGACGTAGCCCTGGCTCGTGTACGAGGCTCCGGAGACGGTGTCGATCCGAGCGCTCTGTGCGGCGACGGCCGCCTTGTTGAGCTTCGGTACGG
The DNA here is from genome assembly GCF_056435785.1 of Streptomyces sp. NPDC043870. Classification (NCBI taxonomy): domain Bacteria; kingdom Bacillati; phylum Actinomycetota; class Actinomycetes; order Kitasatosporales; family Streptomycetaceae; genus Streptomyces; species Streptomyces sp. NPDC043870. The sequence continues at coordinate 218,557 of NZ_JBWKDT010000001.1, read as the reverse complement.
CGGTGGCGGCGATCTGCCGGCTCTTGGCATCGGACGACGGTGCCTTGACGGCCTCGGCCGCGGTGATCCTGCCGCCGCTGAGCGTGAGCCGCACCTGCACCGGACCGTACTGGGTCGGGGCTTCGTCCCCGAGGACGGTCTGTCCGCCCGCGGGTTCGACGCCGGGGCCGGTTCCGGCGGGTGCCGACGCCGCGGGCGGTACGGCGCCGCCGGCCTGCGCCGCCGCACCGGCCGTCGGCGTGCCCGGCTGTTTGACGGCCAGGAGCAGCACGACGGCCGACGTGGTGCCGGCGACGGCGAGAAGGATCCGGCGCAGGGGGTGTTTCCTCTTCACGGACGGCCTCACATCTCGAACGACTCATGGTGGATACGACGGGACGGCACGCCCGCCGCGCGCAGCGCGTGGTATGACTCCTCGGCGAGACCGGGCGGTCCGCACAGATAGACGTCGTGCTGATCGATGTCCGGCAGCACCTCCTTGAGCCGCTCGGTGGTGATGCGGGGGCGTGCTCCGTCCGGCCCGTTCACGGCGTACATCAGCTTCGCCTCCCGCGCCTCGGCGATCTCCTCCAGCTCACTCCACAGCGCCAGGTCCTCCCTCGTGCCGGCCCGGTAGAGCAGGGACAGGTCACCGGGGCCGCCCGGCAGCGTCTCGAACAGGGCCCGCAGCGGGGTGATGCCGGCCCCGCCGGCGATCAGGAGCACCTTGTTCCGGCTCCGCCGGCCCGCGGTCATCGCTCCGTACGGTCCCTCGGCCCAGACCCGCGTCCCCGGTTCCAGCCGGGCGAGTGCCGTGCTGTGCTCGCCGACGGCCTTGACGGTGATGCGCAGCAGATCCGGGCGGGGCGGAGCGGAGAGGGAGTACGGATTGGAGCTCCAGCGCAGGCCCCTGGTGAGGAACCGCCAGCGGAAGAAGTGACCCGCTTCGGCGCCGAGCCGGTGCAGCCGGCGCCCGGTGATCAGCACGGAGACCACGCCGGGAGCCTCGTTCACGACGGATTCCACCCGCATCCGGTGCCAGAGGTTGAGCCGCACCGGCGCCAGGGCGCGGTACCAGAGGAGCAGGGCGCCGACCGCCGCGTACAGCACGTACCAGACCGTACGAGCGGTCGCACTGGCCACGAACTCGGCGCCGGTGGCGAGCTGGTGCCAGAAGGTCAGGTACACGGCGGCATAGGTCAGCAGATGCAGGTAGTACCAGGTCTCGTAGCGCATACGGCGGCGCACCGCGCCGGCCGACACGAAGCCGACCACCAGCAGGAGGACGGTGCCGACCGCCGCCTTGATCATTTCGGGGAAGTCGACGACGACGGTCACGGTCTGCTCGACGAGGCCGGTACGGCCCTGTACGGAGTAACCCCAGACGGTCAGCACGACATGGGCGACGACGAGACCGATCGCGTACCGGCCGCTCATCGCGTGCCAGCGGGCCGACCGGTCGGAACCCACACGTCGTTCCAGCGCCGGGACACGCGCCATCTGCAGCACCACGAGCGCGATCATGTAGCCGCCGAGCAGGCCCGTGATCCGGCCCGCCCCGACCAGCCACTCGGCGGTGTCCATACGGACGACCGCCGTGTTCTCCCACCACAGCCACAGCACGGCGGCCGCTCCTGCCCAGGCCGCGGCCAGCAGTACCGCCGCCGGATTGCGGCGCGGCCTGATCGCGCGCATGGTCTGGCGCCTTGCGGCCCGACCGCTCTGAATCATCGTCACGGCTGCTCCTCGGCTCATCCGTATCGCTCTGGTGGATACGGAGACGAGGACCGAGGAGTTCAACGCCGGGCCTCTTGTGTCGGCTGCGCGTGTCCGGCGTCCGCAGGGCCTGCCGACAGGGGGTCAGTCGGTACGGGCGGGCAGCGGGAGCGGGAGCGCGGGCAGCCCGTCGAGGCTCACTCCGACATGCGGCTTCTTCTCGCAGTACGCCGCGAACTCCTCGTCCGTCTTCCGCCCGAAGTGCTCCGCGTGCTGCGTCCGCTCCTCGCGGTAGTCCATGAACGGTACGGCGAATCCGCACGCGTCACTGATCCGCCGGGCGTGCACGACGATGACGGCGCGTGCCGAGGCACCGTCGACTTCCTTGAAGTACGGGATGAACTCGCCCCACCGCGGATCGTCCCGGAACACTGCCTCGCCCTCTCCGTGCACCCGCAGCACCTTCGGCGGCCCGGTGAACGCGCACCACATCAGGGTGATGCGGCCGTTCTCGCGCACATGGGCGATGGTCTCGGCGCCGCTGCCGCCGAAGTCGAGGTAGGCCAGGGTCAGTTCGTCGACGACGGCGAGGGTGCCCTTGCGGCCCTTGGGGGAGAGGTTGACGTGACCGTCGCCCGCGAGCGGGGCGGTGGCGGTGAAGAAAACGGGCTGCTCTTCGATGAATGTCCGGATACGGCCTTCTATGCGTTCGTACGTCTGTCCCATGCCCGGATTATGGCTCGGATGAGCGAACGGCGGGGTCGTACCGCGCTGTTCAGCGGGCGTTCCGCGACCGTCCCGGGTTCCGCGGACGCACCCGCTTCCCCGGCCGTCCGGGGTCTCCCGGGCAGTCCCGCCCTCCACCGCAGGCGCACCATCACGTACTCGCTGAACAGATGCGTGCAGCGGTCCAGCAACGCGGCCAGTTCCGCGGGGTCGTGGTGCCCTCCGAACGGCGGCTCCCACTGCTGGATCGCGGATCCCGCCAGGCTCCTCAGCGCGGGGTCGGCGTCGTCCAGCAAGGTCACGGCGGCCCGGAGCTCCGCGACCCCGCCGCGGGCCCGCAGCAGCCGGAAGGCCGCGCGCCGGGTGTGCGTGGGCCGGCGGGCGGCGAGCCGCCGCAGGAGCCATTCCTCCGGCAGCGACGCGGCCGACGGGAGCAGCGCGGTCGCGACCTCCCGGGCGACGGCGGGCGTGGGGTCGTCGAGCAGCGGGCGCAGCCGCTCCGCGTCGGCCCTCTCGAGCAGGCGCAGCCCGCTGACCGCCCGGGCCCGGACCGACGGCATGAGATGGGTGGTCAGCGGCCACAGCAGAGCGGCGTCCGCCCGCTCGCCGCACTCGGCGAGCCCGAGCGGCGCCCAGCCCGGGATGCCGGGGTCGGCCGGGTCGGCGCACAGGGCGCGGTAGAGGGGGAGCGCTTCGACTCCGCCCTGCCGCAGCACATAGCGGGCGCAGGCCCGTACGAGCGCCGAGCGGTCGGTGAGGTACGGACGGGCCTCGCCGTGGCGGCCGGCCCGGCGCAGGGCCGTGACTCCGGCGGCCCGTGCCGCGGGGTGCCGTGACCGCAGCAGCGGGACGGCCACCTCGTCGCCGGTGGCGTCGAGCGCGAGGGCGGCCTCGGCGCACAGGTTCTGCACCACGGTGTCGTCGTCGGTCGCGGCGGCGCCGGCCAGGCGGGCCGCGGGGAGGAGCCCGCGCTCCACGGCCAGGCCGTACGCGAACCGGCGAGTGCCACGGTCCGGCGCGGCGAGGAGGGGTTCGAGGGCGGCGGGCGGAGCGGACCGCAGCACGGCGGCCAGGGTCTCCCGCGCGAAGCCGCCACGCTCCCGGCGCGCCAGCCGCAGCACGAGCGCGGTCAGCGGCACCAGCTCCCCCGGGTCCGCCGCGGCCAGCAGCCCCGGCAGCAGGGCCCGGGCCCGCGTTCTGACCGGCCCCGCCCAGTCCGTCGTCCGGATCACGAGCAGCGGCAGCAGCCCGGCATTCCCGGCCACCTGCTCCAGCGCTGCCTCCCGGACCCGCCCGTCGCGGTGGCACAGGGCGAGGGCGGGCACGCGGGCGTGGTTCCGGGACCGGGTCTCCGGCGTGTTCAGCCGTACGACGCGGGCCTCCGCGTCGAGCTCCAGCCAGACGTCCGGGTCCGTCGATCCGAGCGCCTCAGGGAGCTCCACCCCCTGCTCGATCCGTTCTATGGCGACGTACCCCCTGGTCTGCATGGCGGGAGCGTACGGAGCCGGGGTCCGCGGCGGCCACTGGATATGCGCCCGCGTTGACAAAACATACGGAGCTCTGCATAGTTATACCCATCACCGAATGCACCGTAAGGAGAAACCCGTGACCGAGCGCGTCGTACTCGCCTACTCGGGCGGTCTGGACACCTCCGTCGCCATCGGCTGGATCGCCGAGGAGACGGGCGCCGAGGTCATCGCCGTTGCCGTGGACGTCGGCCAGGGCGGCGAGGACCTGGACGTCATCCGCAAGCGCGCGCTCGCCTGCGGTGCCGTCGAGGCCGAGGTCGCGGACGCCAAGGACGAGTTCGCCGAGGAGTACTGCCTCCCGGCGATCAAGGCCAACGCCCTCTACATGGACCGGTACCCGCTGGTCTCCGCCCTCTCCCGGCCGACCATCGTCAAGCACCTCGTCGCCGCCGCCAAGAAGCACAACGCCGGCATCGTCGCGCACGGCTGCACCGGCAAGGGCAACGACCAGGTCCGCTTCGAGGCCGGCATCCAGGCCCTCGGCCCCGACCTGAAGTGCATCGCCCCGGTCCGTGACTACGCGATGACCCGGGACAAGGCGATCGCCTTCTGCGAGGAGAAGCAGCTCCCGATCGCGACCACCAAGAAGTCGCCGTACTCCATCGACCAGAACGTCTTCGGGCGGGCCGTCGAGACCGGCTTCCTGGAGGACATCTGGAACGCGCCGATCGAGGACATCTACGAGTACACCCAGAACCCGGCCCTCGCCCGCGAGGCCGACGAGGTGATCATCACCTTCAAGGAGGGGGTCCCCGTCGCCATCGACGGCAAGCCCGTCTCCGTCCTGCAGGCCATCCAGCAGCTCAACGAGCGGGCCGGCGCCCAGGGCATCGGCCGGATCGACATGGTCGAGGACCGGCTCGTCGGTATCAAGTCCCGTGAGGTGTACGAGGCGCCGGGCGCGATCGCGCTGATCACCGCTCACCAGGAGCTGGAGAACGTCACGGTCGAGCGCGAGCTGGCCCGCTACAAGCGGCAGGTCGAGCAGCGCTGGGGCGAGCTCGTCTACGACGGTCTGTGGTTCTCGCCGCTCAAGCGCGCCCTCGACGGCTTCATCAACGAGGCGAACCAGCACGTCACGGGCGACATCCGGATGACCCTCCACGGCGGCCGCGCCGTCGTCACCGGCCGGAGGTCGGACCAGTCGCTGTACGACTTCAACCTGGCGACGTACGACTCGGGCGACACCTTCGACCAGTCGAAGGCCCAGGGCTTCATCGACATCTTCGGCCTGTCGTCGAAGATCGCCGCGCGGCGTGATCTTGCAGGCGGAGCCTGACGGCGACCTCGCGTAACCCCCGACCGTTGAACCAACCGCCTCCCCGTTCCTCCGCGCCGGGGAGGCGGTGGCACATCCACAGTCTTTGAGGAGCTTGAGAAGTGAGCAGCAACAACGGTGACGTACGGCTCTGGGGCGGCCGGTTCGCCGCGGGTCCCGCCGAGGCCCTGGCCAAGCTGTCCGCCTCGGTCCACTTCGACTGGCGCCTCGCGCCGTACGACATCGCCGGCTCCCGCGCCCATGCGCGCGTGCTCCACAAGGCGGGCCTGCTGACGGCGGACGAGCTGGAGCGGATGATCGCGGGGCTGGACCAGCTCGAAGCGGACGTCGCCGACGGCAGCTTCGTGGGCACCATCGCCGACGAGGACGTCCACACGGCCCTTGAGCGTGGCCTGCTGGAGCGCCTCGGCCCGGACCTCGGCGGCAAACTGCGCGCCGGCCGGTCCCGCAACGACCAGGTCGCCACGCTCTTCCGGATGTATCTGCGCGACCACGCCCGGATCATCGGCGGTCTCGTCGCCGAGCTCCAGGACGCGCTGGTCGGCCTCGCCGAGGCCCACCCGGACGTCGCCATGCCCGGTCGTACGCACCTCCAGCACGCCCAGCCGGTCCTCTTCGCCCACCACGTCCTGGCCCACGTCCAGTCCCTGTCCCGGGACGCCGAGCGACTGCGGCAGTGGGACGACCGGACCGCCGTCTCCCCGTACGGCTCCGGCGCCCTCGCCGGATCGTCCCTCGGCCTCGACCCGGAGGCGGTGGCGAAGGACCTCGGCTTCGAGCACGGCTCCGCCGCCAACTCCATCGACGGCACGGCATCCCGCGACTTCGTCGCCGAGTTCGCCTTCATCACCGCGATGATCGGCGTGAACCTCTCCCGGATCGCCGAGGAGGTCATCATCTGGAACACGAAGGAGTTCTCCTTCGTGACCCTGCACGACGCCTTCTCGACCGGCTCGTCGATCATGCCGCAGAAGAAGAACCCGGACATCGCCGAGCTGGCGCGCGGCAAGTCGGGCCGCCTCATCGGCAACCTCACCGGCCTGCTCGCCACGCTGAAGGCGCTGCCGCTCGCGTACAACCGCGACCTCCAGGAGGACAAGGAGCCGGTCTTCGACTCCTGCGACCAGCTGGAGGTCCTGCTCCCGGCCTTCACCGGGATGATGGCGACGCTGACCGTCAACCGCGGGCGGATGGAGGAGCTGGCCCCGGCCGGGTTCTCGCTCGCCACGGACATCGCCGAATGGCTGGTCAAGCAGGGCGTGCCGTTCCGCGTGGCGCACGAGGTCGCGGGGGAGTGCGTCAAGGAGTGCGAGGCCCACGGGATCGAGCTGGACCAGCTCACCGACGAGCAGTTCGCCAAGATCTCGCCGCATCTGACGCCCGCCGTCCGTACGGTCCTGAACGTCCCGGGCGCGCTCGCCTCCCGTAACGGGCGCGGCGGTACGGCCCCGTCGGCGGTCGCCGTCCAGCTCGCCGAGGTGAAGGCCGACCTGGCCGCGCAGCACGCCTGGGCCACCGCCAAGCTCTGACGGCGGTCCTCCGGAGCTCGGTGCGATGCCGCCGCCCCGTTTCGCGGAGACGGGGCGGCGGCATCGTGTTTCCGCCGTGCCGCCACATCGGGGGCAGGGTCCTGTCGAGCGGGCCGTCGGCACGAGATATCTTGATGTCGAGCAATGTTGCAGACGTGGAGCGGAGCACCCGGTGACTGACTCGACCATCATCTATACGCACACTGACGAGGCTCCGGCCCTGGCGACGTATTCGTTCCTGCCTGTCGTCCAGGCGTACGCCTCGACCGCCGGGGTCGCTGTGGAGACCCGCGACATCTCCCTGGCAGGGCGCATCATCGCCCAGTTCCCGGAGCGTCTGGAGGAGGGCCAGCGGATCGGCGACGCCCTCGCCGAGCTCGGCGAGCTCGCCAAGACCCCCGGTGCGAACATCATCAAGCTGCCGAACATCTCGGCGTCGATCCCGCAGCTGAAGGCCGTGATCGCCGAGCTGCAGGAGCAGGGCTACGCACTGCCGGACTACCCGGACGACCCGAAGACCGACGAGGAGCGCGACATCCGCGCCCGTTACGACAAGGTCAAGGGCAGCGCCGTCAACCCGGTCCTGCGCGAGGGCAACTCCGACCGCCGCGCCCCCGCGTCGGTCAAGAACTACGCCAAGACCCACCCGCACCGCATGGGCGCCTGGGCCGCCGACTCGAAGACGAACGTCGCCACGATGGGCGTCGACGACTTCCGCTCCACCGAGAAGTCCGCGGTCATCACCAAGGACGGCTCCCTGCGTATCGAGCTGAAGGGCGACGACGGCTCCACCACCGTCCTGCGCGAGTCCGTGCCGGTACGGGCGGGCGAGGTCGTGGACGCGTCCGTCATGCGCGTGGCGCCGCTGCGCGAGTTCCTCACTGCGCAGGTGGCCCGCGCCAAGGCCGAGGGCGTGCTGTTCTCGGTGCACCTGAAGGCCACGATGATGAAGGTCTCCGACCCGATCGTCTTCGGCCACGTGGTGCGCGCCTTCTTCCCGAAGACCTTCGCGAAGTACGGCGAGACGCTCGCCGCGGCCGGCCTGACCCCGAACGACGGCCTCGGCGGCATCTTCAAGGGCCTGGAGTCGCTGCCCGAGGGCGCCGAGATCAAGGCGTCCTTCGACGCCGAGCTGGCCGAGGGCCCCGAGCTCGCGATGGTCGACTCCGACCGCGGCATCACCAACCTGCACGTCCCGAGCGACGTCATCGTCGACGCCTCCATGCCGGCGATGATCCGCACCTCCGGACACATGTGGGGCCCCGACGGCCAGGAGGCCGACACCCTCGCGGTCCTCCCGGACAGCAGCTACGCCGGTGTCTACCAGGTCGTCATCGACGACTGCCGGGCGAACGGCGCCTTCGACCCGGCGACGATGGGCTCGGTGCCCAACGTCGGTCTGATGGCGCAGAAGGCCGAGGAGTACGGCAGCCACGACAAGACCTTCGAGATCCCCGCCACGGGCACCGTGCGGGTCGTCGACGAGGCCGGTGACGTGGTTCTGGAGCAGGTGGTCGGCGCCGAGGACATCTTCCGCATGTGCCAGACCAAGGACGCGCCGATCCGCGACTGGGTCAAGCTCGCCGTCACCCGCGCCCGCGCGACCGGCGACCCGGCCGTGTTCTGGCTGGACGAGAACCGCGCCCACGACGCCCAGCTGATCGAGAAGGTCAGGCAGTACCTGCCGGAGCACGACACCGAGGGCCTGGACATCAAGATCCTCTCCCCGGTCGAGGCGACCAAGCTTTCCGTGGAGCGCATCCGCCGCGGTGAGAACACCATCTCCGTCACCGGCAACGTGCTGCGCGACTACCTGACCGACCTGTTCCCGATCCTGGAGCTGGGCACCAGCGCCAAGATGCTGTCGGTCGTCCCGCTGATGGCGGGCGGCGGCCTGTTCGAAACGGGCGCCGGCGGCTCCGCGCCGAAGCACGTCCAGCAGCTGGTCAAGGAGAACTACCTGCGCTGGGACAGCCTGGGCGAGTTCTTCGCGCTCGCGGCGAGCTTCGAGCACCTCGCGCAGACCACCGGCAACGCCCGCGCCCAGGTCCTCGCCGACACCCTGGACCGGGCGACGGCGACCTTCCTGAACGAGGACAAGTCGCCCACCCGTCGCGTCGGTGGCATCGACAACCGCGGCAGCCACTTCTACCTGGCGCTGTACTGGGCCCAGGAGCTGGCGAAGCAGACCGACGACGCCGAGCTGGCGGGCGCGTTCTCGGCCCTGGCCAAGACGCTGACCGAGCAGGAGCAGACGATCGTCGGCGAGCTGCTCGCGGTGCAGGGCTCGCCGGCCGACATCGGCGGCTACTACCAGCCGGACCCGGCGAAGGCGTCGGCGGTCATGCGCCCGTCGGCGACCCTCAACCAGGCGCTCGCGACCCTGGCCTGACCCGCGCCCGTACCTCACTGACCGCCCCGGCCGGACACCTGTCCGGCCGGGGCGGTCCCGTTTGGGCCGTCACAGCGCCTCGGCCCACTCCGCGAGCGCGTCGAAGTCCGGCCGGGTCAGTCCGATCCGGTGGTCGACGTGCAGCAGCAGCGCGTCGGCGAGGTGGTGCTGCCCCACCCATTCCCGGTCCAGGTGCGTGATCTCGTCGTCGATCCACGCGAACGGCCGCCCGGCCGCGTAGTCCAGCACGTACTGCGTCTTCCAGAACGTCCCGCGCGGCGAGGCCCCGTGCATCACGGGCCAGTCGATGAACGGCAGTCGGGGCAGTCCCAGATGCGGGCCGATCCACTCGTTCGCCTCGCCCTTCCAGGTCGTCGCCCACACCAGCTCGTACCGCTGCGCGAGCGCCAGCAGCTCCTCGCCGTGCCCGGGGTTCAGCCAGACCCGCAGCGGCTTGTCGTGCGTCCAGCCGCTCGGCCGCATCCGGTGCGTCGTGTAGCCCTCCGGGCGGCGCTCCGGCTTCCCGCCGTAGGGATTCAGCGGACCGTCGATGTCGATCAGCAGCAGCGGCTTCATGTGCACAGCATCTCCTCCAGCCTCTCTATGAGGCGTTGATTTATCGAATGAGACACACGCGTCTCATTCGGTGTATGCTCGTCTCATGGCCATGGATCGTGATCAGGTGCTCCGCACCGCCGCCGCCCTCCTCGCCCGCAAATCGACCGCGACCATGGACGAGGTCGCTCGCGCCGCGGGCATCGGGCGCGCCACGCTGCACCGGCACTTCGCGGGCCGGGACGCCCTGGTGAGGGCCCTCGAAGCGCTCGGCATCCAGGAGTTCGAGGCCGCGCTCGACCGGGCGCGCCTCGACGAGGGCGGCGCGAGCGACGGGCTGCGCCGGCTGATCGCCGAGATGGAGCCCGGCGCGGAGCTGCTCGCCTTCCTCGTCACCGAGAACCAGCTGTTCGAGGGCGACCAGATCAACGAAGGCTGGGCCAGGCTCGACGCCCGTGTCTCGGCCCTCTTCCGACGCGGTCAGGAGCAGGGCGAGTTCCGGATCGACCTCTCGCCCGCATGGCTCACCGAGGCCCTGTACGGGCTCATCGGCACCTGCGCCTGGGCCGTCATGGACGGCCGGGTCGCCAAGAACGACTTCCAGTACATGATCGCCGAGCTGTTGCTCGGCGGAGCACGACGGAGTGTGGAGAAATGACCACCAGCACGGTCCAGCGCACGAGCGGGACGGACGAAACCCTGTACCGCCCCGGGCGCTGGCTCGCGCTCGCGGTGCTGGCGCTGGCCGTTCTGCTGGTGGCCGTGGACGCCACCGTACTCGGCCTGGCGACGCCCTTCCTCAGCGAGGACCTCAAGCCGTCAGGGACCCAGCTCCTGTGGATCGGTGACGTCTACTCCTTCGTCATCGCAGGTCTGCTCGTCTCCATGGGCAGCCTGGGTGACCGGATCGGCCGGAAGAAGCTGCTGCTGAGCGGTGCCGTCGCCTTCGGTGCGGTGTCTGTGCTCAACGCGTACGCCACCACGCCCGAGATGATGATCCTCGCCCGGGCGCTGCTCGGTGTCGCCGGTGCCACGCTGATGCCCTCCACGCTGGCCCTGATCCGCAACATCTTCCACGACCCCAAGGAGCGCAGCCTCGCCATCGGCATCTGGGGCGCCATGGCCTCGGCGGGCGCGGCCGTCGGCCCCGTCGTGGGCGGCTTCCTGCTGGAGCACTTCTGGTGGGGCTCGGTCTTCCTCATCAACCTGCCCGTGATGGCCGTCCTCGTGCTCGTCGGCATCAAGCTGCTGCCCGAGTCCAAGAACCCGGTCGCGGGCCCGTGGGACCTGATCAGTGTCGCGCTGTCCCTCGTCGGCATGGTCGGTGTCGTATACGCCGTCAAGGAGGTCGCGACCCACGGCCCCGGCTGGGAGGCAGGCGCCGCCGCGCTCATCGGTGCGGCCGGGCTGTACGGATTCGTCCGCAGGCAGCTGACCCTGCCCGCGCCGCTGCTCGACATGCGGCTGTTCCGGCACCGGGGCTTCTCCGGCGCCGTCCTGGCGGACCTGCTGACCATTCTCGGCCTGTCCGGACTGGTCTTCTTCCTCTCCCAGTTCCTGCAACTGGTGCAGGGCAGGGAGCCGTTCGAGGCCGGTCTCGCGGAACTGCCCGCCGCGATCGGTGCGGTGGCCACGGGTCTGGTCGCGGGCACGGTCGCCCGGCGGTTCTCCGTACGGTCGGTGGTGGCCGCCGGTCTCGCCGCCGTGGGAGTCGCGCTCGCCGTGCTGACCCTCATCGGCCGGTCCACCGGCTATCCGCTGCTGGGTGCGGCGCTGCTCGTCGTCGGTATCGGCGCGGGATTCTCGTTCACCGTCACCGCCGACGTGATCCTCTCCAGCGTTCCCAAGGAGCAGGCAGGCGCGGCCTCCGCGGTGTCCGAGACCGCCTACGAACTCGGCGCCGCGCTCGGTATCGCCCTGCTCGGCTCCATCGTGACCGGGGTCTACCGGGACTTCGTGACCCCGGCCGGGGTGCCGGCGGACGTGGCCTCCGCCGCCCATGAGTCGCTCGGCGGAGCCGTCGAGGCAGCCACCGCGCTCCCGGCGCAGCAGGGCGCGGCCCTGGTCGGCGCCGCCCAGGAGGCGTTCGTCGACGGGCTCAGGCTCGCTTCGGGCGTGGGTGCGGCGGTGCTGCTCGCCACCGCGGCGGTCGCGTGGTTCCTGCTCCGCGGCCAGAAGCTCGCCGACAGCGTCGAGCACCCGTAACCGTTCGGGGGCGTACGCCCCGCTGGGGCGGAACGGGTGGGTGCCACCCACGGTCCACCCAAGGTGCCGGGGGCCGGTACGACGGCCGGGCACCCCGGACACCCCGGGCACCCAATGCGTGGGCCCCGACCGGTCACACCCGGCCGGGGCCCACCTTCCCCCGGACTCCGTCCAGGGGTACCTGCCGGCGGAGCGCTACGCCGCCTTCGCCTTCGTCGCGTACATGTCGACGTACTCCTGGCCGGACAGCCGCATCACCTCGGTCATCACCGAGTCCGTCACCGCCCGCAGCACATAGCGGTCGCGGTCCATGCCCTCGTACCGCGAGAACTCCATCGGCTCGCCGAAGCGGACCGTCACCCGGCCGGGGCGCGGCAGGCCCGCGCCGCCCGGCTGGAGCTTGTCCGTGCCGATCATCGCGAACGGGACGACGGGCGCGCCGGTCATCAGGGTCAGCCGGGCGATACCCGTACGGCCCCGGTAGAGGCGGCCGTCGGGGGAGCGGGTGCCCTCCGGGTAGATGCCGAAGACCCTGCCCTCCTCCAGCACCCTGCGGCCGGTCATCAGCGCCGCCACACCGCCGTTCGCGCCGTCCCGGTCGACGGGGATCATGCCGACGCCGGTGAAGAACCAGGCCATCAGCCGGCCCTTGAGGCCCTTGCCCGTGACGTACTCGTCCTTGCCGATGAAGTACACCGGACGGTCGCAGACCAGCGGAAGCACCATCGAGTCGATGAAGGTCAGGTGGTTGCCGGCGAGGATGACCGGGCCGTCCCCGGGGATGTTCTCGGCGCCTTCCACACGAGGGCGGAACATCAGGCGCAGGAACGGTCCGAGCACTGCCTTGATGAGCGACAAGCGGGACAACGGGTCCTCCGGTGTCAGGGCGGTCGGGAACGTCCGACGAAATCTGTGCAGGTGAGGACGATACTCGTGGGTCGCGCCCCTCCGCACATTGGGTTCACCGAGCAGATACACAGTGTTGACCTGAGTTTGGGACGCGTTTGCCCAGGGTCTCCCGTGCGTAACGTCCCGGCACCTAGCATCGTGCGCCGCACGGGCCCCGTCGACAGGTGCGGGACATCACATCCCGATGGAGGAGCGTTCATGACACAGGGTGCGGACAGAACCCCCGGGCGGCGGACCGTTCTGGGCGCGGCGGTGCTCGGATCGGCCGCGCTGGGGATCGGCGGCGCCCCGGCGGCGAACGCGCAGGAACCCCACGGCAGTCAGGGCCAGGGGCACGGCCATGGCTCCGGGTACCGCGCGCTGCCCATTCCCACCGTCATCGCGCACCGCGGCGCGAGCGGCTACCGGCCCGAGCACACCCTCGGCTCCTACCAGCTGGCCCTGGACATGGGCGCGCACGTCATCGAGCAGGACCTGGTGCCCACGAAGGACGGGCATCTGGTCTGCCGTCACGAGAACGACATCACGGGCACGACGGATGTCGCCTCCCGCCCCGAATTCGCGTCCCGCAGGACCACGAAGTCCGTCGACGGCACCAGCCTCACCGGCTGGTTCACCGAGGACTTCACCCTCGCCGAGCTGAAGACCCTGCGGGCCAAGGAGCGGATCCCCGCCAGCCGCCAGGAGAACACCCTCTACGACGGCCGCTGGGAGATACCCACCTTCGAGGAGGTGCTGCGCTGGGCCGAGAAGGAGGGCCACCGCCGCGGACACCCCGTATGGCTGCACGTCGAGACCAAGCACCCTTCGTACTTCCGGGGCCTCGGCCTCGGACTGGAGGAGCGGCTGGCGAAGCTGCTGCGCCGGTACGGCCGGCACCGTGCGAACTCGCCGGTCTTCCTCCAGTCGTTCGAGCCGAGCAGCATCCAGCGGCTGGCGAAGCTCGTGGACTCGCCGCGCGTCGTCCTGCTTTCCGGAGCGAACTCCCGCCCCTGGGACTTCGTCCAGGCGGGCGACCCGCGCACGGTCGCGGACCTGGTCAAGCCCGAGGGCCTCGCGTGGATCGCCTCGTACGCGCAGGGCATCGGCCCCACCCTCGACCTGATCATCCCCAAGGACGCGAGCGGCAAGCTCGGGACGCCGACCACCCTCGTCCGCGACGCGCACGCCGAGGGGCTGGTCCTGCACCCCTACACGATGCGGAACGAGAACTCCTTCCTCCCCGCCGACTTCCGGCGCGGCACCGACCCAAACGCGTACGGGGACGTCTTCGGGGCGTTCAAGGTCTACTTCGAGCAGGGCATCGACGGGATCTTCACTGACAATCCGGACACGGGCCTGCTGGCCAGGGCCGACTTCGTCAACGACTGAACGGCCGTCATACGGTCGGGTGACAGCGGGGCGCCGCCGAAACCGCAACGCGCGGCGGCGTCGTCCCGCGGGGCATGACGCTCCGCGAAGACATCGCCTCCCGGCCCGTTCACGTCCCCGTTCCCGCTGAGGTCCCGGCCCCGCGAACCGGGGCCGCGGACGACCGCGCCGGCGCGCCCGCCGCGGGCGCGCTGGTGCGCGTACTGCGGCCGCTCGTCGCGGCCGAGGCGAGCGCCGAGGCACATGGCGAGGCCCTGGACTCCGGGGACCTGGAACAGGACGTCTGGGTACGGCTCCTGGAACGGATCGACGCCGAGGGCCCGCCCGGCGACGCGGTGAGCTGGGTGCAGGGAGCCGTTCGCGACGCGGCACGCCGCGCCCGGCGGCGGGTCCTGCGGGAGCGGCCGTACCGCGACGAGCCTGCCGCCGGGCCCACGGCCTGCCCGGAGCGGGCCGCCCTGATGGCCGAACGGCGCCGCGTACTGCGGGCCGCCGTGGCCCGTACACCGGGTCACTGCCCAAGGCTGCTGACTGCGATGCTGTCCCCAGCTGACCCCACCTACCGCGAAATCGCAGGAGAGTTGGGAATCTCACAAGGAAGTCTGGGGCCGATGCGTTCCCGCTGCCTGGGATGTTTGCGCAGAATGCTCGCGACAGAGGTTGCAGCTCCTGAACTGCGGGGAAAGGAGCGGTAGACCGGACGCGCCCAGGCGCCGACCGGTCTGCACACAACCGGGCGGCGGGCGAGCGGGAGGCATGCACACATGGGCATGAGCGTGACCATCTCAGTGGCAGCGGCGCAGGACGCCGAGCACATCCTCAAGCTGCAGTACCTGTGCTACCAGAGCGAGGCCGAGCTCTACGGCGACTACGGCATCGAACCGCTCACCCAGACCCTCGACGAACTGAAGGCCGAGCTCGGCAGGGGCCACGCGCTGGTGGCCCGGCTCGGGGACGAGGTGATCGCGTCCGTACGCGGCGAGGTCGACGCCGCAGGCACCGCCACGATCGCCAAGCTCATCGTCCACCCCCGGATGCAGCGCCACGGCCTCGGCGGACGGCTGCTCGACGCCATCGAGGCGCACTTCGCGGGCGAGTCCGCCGCCAAGCGCTTCCAGCTCTTCACCGGCCACCGCAGCGAGCGCAATCTGCGGATGTACCGCAGCCACGGCTACGCACCCGTCTCCACCGAGGAGATCGGTCCGAAGCTGACCATCGTCACCCTGGAGAAGGACGCCGAAGCGGCGGCGGTACCTCCGGCGCGGAGTGCGCCGGACTACGCCACCAGCGCGTAGCCGGGCGCCGGACGATCCTGTCGGGCAGGGCCCGGCTCAGCGCCGGGCCTTGCGCAGCCAGAGCATTCCGGTGACCGGCAGCAGTACCGGAATGAACAGATAGCCCATCCCGTAGTCGGACCACACCGTGGCGTCCGGGAAGGCGGACGGGTCCGACAGCGTCCAGGTGCCCACGACCAGTACGCCCACCAGCTCGGCGGCGCAGCACACCAGCGCCGCCCTGCGGGCCGTCTCCCCGCCGCGGAACAGCGTGTACGTGATGAACGCGTACACCACGGCGGCGATGGCGGACAGCGTGTAGGCGAGCGGCGCCCGGTCGTACTCGGTGGCGATCTGGTACACCGAGCGCGACACGGCGCCGACCGACATCACGCCGTACAGCCAGACCAGCAGCACGCCCGGCCCGTTGACCAGCCGGGTCCCGGGCGTCTCTTCCGCGGTGGTCCCGGTCATCTCAGCCTCCCCAGATGTCGAACAGCCGGACTTCCAGCACCGCGAGCACGACCGCCCCGGCCGCGACCGTCGCCGAACCCCAGCGGGTCCGCTCGGTCAGCGAGAGGAACCCGGCCGCGGGCACCGCCGCGAACGCGCCGATCAGATATGCGAGGAAGAGCGCCGTCCCCTGGTCGGGCTTCTCGCCGCGCGCCAGCTGCACCACCCCGACAACCAGCTGGGCGAGCGCGAGCACCGTCACCACGGCCATGCCGATGAAGTGCCAGTCCTTCGTGGGCTGGTCCCGGTACGTGGCGAAACCGCACCAGGCGGCGAGGGCGAGCGCGGCCACGGACACCGCGACCGTCAGGGCGTCAAGCATGGGAGAGAGCGTATTACGGGCCAAAAGACCTGATGCGCTCGACCCCGGGGTGCCCGCATAGGGTCGGGGACCATGCCCGGAACCTTGAAGATCCACGCCGAAGCCCTGCTGTTCGACAACGACGGAACGCTCGTCTCCTCCATGGAGTCGGTGGACCGCTGCTGGACCCGATGGGCAGAGGAGTACGGAATCACGGCGGAGGACTTCGCCCGCGTCGAGCTGCACGGCCGGCCCGCCGCCGAGATCGCCGCGGATCTGCTGCCCGCGGACGTGGTGCCTCAGGCCGTGGCCCGTATCGAGCAGCTGGAGGTGGACGACGTCGCCGGCGGCGTCTTCCTGCTGCCGGGCACCGCAGCGCTGCTCGCGTCCCTGCCCGCCGAGCGGTGGGCGGTCGTCACCTCCGCGACCCGGCGGCTCGGCGAGGCCCGGCTGGAGGAGGTGGGCATACGGCCCAAGACGCTGATAGCCGCCGACGACATCACGCGCGGCAAGCCCGACCCTGAGCCGTTCCTGCTCGCCGCGAGGCGGCTCGGCGTCGACCCGGCCCGCTGTGTGGTGTTCGAGGACGCACCCGCGGGCCTCACGGCGGGCCGCGCCGCCGGGATGACAACCGTGGCCTTGGCCACAACGCACGCCCCCTCCCAGCTCGTCGCGGACATCGTCGTCCGGGATCTCTCCGCTGTGTCCGCACAGGCCACGGCCCGCGGCGTGGAGATCACCGCGGCGAGCTGAGCCGTCCGCACTCCGGAACGGAGCAGTCCGCTATGCGGACGCCGTAGATCCGCTCGCACGCCTGTCTGCTTTACTTGCCCGCATGACCACGACGAGCAGCCGCACCCTTGCGACCGAGGCGATCACGACGCCCGGTGCTCGTTGTATGTGTCGAATGTGCGACTTCTGAGGGCCCCTGCCTGAGCCTCGCGCCCCGAAGCGAGACCCCGACAGCCGAGCCGTGTCCGCCACTGAAGCCATGCGGACCGAGCCGCCCCGCGCACACACTCCCACCCAGTCATCCGTGCTGCGCGCCAACTGTCCCAAGACGACACACCCGTGCCCGGCGGACCCCGTGCCGCGCACTCAACAGTGACGGAAACCCCTGTGATCACCACTACGGGCCTCACCAAGGTCTACCAGTCGCGAGGCCGCGACGTCACCGCTCTGGACGGCGTCGACCTGCACGTCCGTGAGGGCGAGGTCTTCGGCGTCATCGGCCGCAGCGGCGCCGGAAAGTCCTCCCTCATCCGCTGCGTCAACCTGCTGGAGCGCCCCACCGCCGGCACCGTGACCGTCGACGGCACCGACCTCACCGCCCTCGCCGGACGCGGCAGGCGCGCCGGCAAGGAACTGCGCCAGGCGCGCAGCCGCATCGGCATGGTCTTCCAGCACTTCAACCTGCTCTCCTCGCGCAGTGTGAAGGACAACATCGAACTCCCCCTGGAGATCCTCGGTGTCTCCGGCGCCGAGCGCTCCCGCCGCGCCCTCGAACTCCTCGACCTCGTCGGCCTCGCCGACAAGGCCAAGGCCTATCCCGGGCAGCTCTCCGGCGGCCAGAAGCAGCGCGTCGGCATCGCGCGGGCGCTGGCCGGGAACCCGAAGGTGCTCCTCTCCGACGAGGCCACCAGCGCGCTCGACCCCGAGACCACCCGCTCCATCCTCCAGCTGCTGCGGGACCTCAACCGGCAGCTCGGACTGACCGTCCTCCTCATCACCCACGAGATGGACGTCGTCAAGACCGTCTGCGACTCGGCCGCCCTGATGAAGCAGGGCCGGATCACCGAGTCCGGAACGGTCGGCGAGCTTCTCGCCACGCCCGGCTCCGAACTCGCCCAGGAGCTGTTCCCGGTCTCCGGGGACGCCTCGGGCCCGGACCGTACGGTCGTCGACGTCACCTTCCACGGCGAGGCCGCCACCCAGCCGGTGATCTCCCAGCTGTCGCGCACGTACAACGTCGACATCTCGATCCTCGGCGCCGCGATGGACACCGTCGGCGGCAAGCAGATCGGCCGGATGCGCATCGAACTGCCCGGCCGCTACGAGGACAACGTCGTGCCCGTCGGATTCCTGCGCGAACGGGGCCTGCAGGTCGAGATCGTCGACGACGAGCCCGAGAACATCCCCGCGCCGCGCGCGGAACTGGTGAAGGAGACCGTCAAGTGACGTGGTCGGAGATGCAGCCCCTGCTGAGCCAGGGCACCATCGACACCCTCTACATGGTCCTGTGGTCCACGCTCGTCACTGTCGCCGGCGGACTTCCCCTCGGCATTCTCCTGGTCCTCACCGACAAGGGCGGACTGCTGCAGAACACCCCGGTGAACAAGGCCGTCGGCGTGATCGTGAACATCGGCCGCTCGCTGCCGTTCATCATCCTGCTGATCGCGCTGATCCCCTTCACCACCCTGGTGGTGGGCACCTTCATCGGCCCCACGGCCATGATCGTGCCGCTCGCCGTCGGCGCCGTCCCGTTCTTCGCGCGGCTCGTCGAGACGGCGATCCGCGAGGTCGACCACGGACTGGTCGAGGCCGTCCAGTCCATGGGCGGCTCCATCCCGACGATCATCCGCAAGGTGCTGCTCCCGCAGGCCCTGCCCTCGATCATCGCCGCCGTCACCACCACCGTGATCGTCCTCGTCGGCTACTCGGCGATGGCCGGCGCGGTCGGCGGCGAGGGCCTCGGATCCAAGGCCGTCACCTACGGCTTCCAGCGGTTCGAGACCCAGTTCATGCTCATCACCGTCGTCATCCTGATCGCCATCGTCTCCGCCGTACAGCTGATCGGCGACGGAATCGTGCGCTTGCTGGCCCGCCGCGGCCGCACCGCCTGAGCCCCCCGCTCCACCCGCACCACCACTGGCCCGCACTCCTTGTCCGGGCGTCACCACCGCAACACCAGAAAGAGGCACTTTTCGTGCGTAACTCGCGTAAGAACCTCAAGCTCACCGCGGCCTTCGCCGCCACCACCGCCCTCACCCTCGGCCTCACCGCCTGCGGCACCGCCTCCGACCCGGGCGCCGAGGCGGACTCCGGCGACAAGGCCGCCGAGTCCAAGCCGCTCGTCGTCGCCGCGTCCCCGACGCCGCACGCCGACATCCTCGACTTCGTCAAGAAGAACCTGGCCGGCAAGGCCGGTCTCGACCTGGAGGTCAAGGAGTTCACGGACTACGTCCTGCCGAACACCGCCACCCAGGACGGCCAGGTCGACGCCAACTTCTTCCAGCACAAGCCGTACCTGGACGACTTCAACAAGAAGAACAAGACCGCCATCGTCCCGGTCGTGGACGTCCACCTCGAGCCGCTCGGCCTCTACTCCAAGAAGGTCGAGTCCCTCAAGGACATCAAGGCCGGCCAGACGATCGCCGTCCCCAATGACACCACCAACGAGGGCCGCTCGCTCCAACTGCTCGCCGAGAACGGCCTCATCACCCTCAAGGCGGGTGTCGGCACCGACGCCAAGCTCTCCGACATCACCGACAAGAAGGGCCTGGAGTTCAAGGAGCTGGAGGCCGCCACCGTGCCCCGCGCCCTGAACGATGTCGACGCCGCCGTCATCAACGGCAACTACGCCATCGAGGCCGACCTCAAGCCCGCCAAGGACGCCCTCGTCCTGGAGAAGGCGGAGGGCAACCCCTACGCCAACCTCCTCGCCGTCAAGGAGGGCAACGAGAAGGACCCGCGGGTGGTGAAGCTCGCGAAGCTCCTCAACTCCCCCGAAGTGAAGAAGTACATCGAGGACACCTACGCCGGCTCGGTCGTCCCGGCCTTCGGTCCCGCCGCCAAGTAACGGCTGCCGCAAGGCTCTTGTGAAACGAAGGCCCCGCGAACCCACCGGGTACGCGGGGCCTCCGGCGTCTCCGGCGGCGTACCGACCCGGCCATGCACATCCACCACCCGATGCTGCATGCTGTGCCTTTACGGCCCTTACGACGGTCTTCGGCATGGAGCTGCGCATGACTACCACCTTTCCGGACATCTCCATCAGCACGGAGCGGTTGGTGCTGCGCGCGCTCGAACCCGCTGACGCCCCGGCCCTGGCCGAGATGATGAACGACGAACTGGTCGCCGCCTGGACGGCCGTGCCCCAGCCCTTCACCGAGGCGGCGGCCGGCACCTGGATCGGCGAACACGCGCCCACCGAGCGTGCCGAGGGCCGCGGAATCGACCTCGCCGTCACCGAGTTCCTCACTCAGCGCCTGGTCGGTGTGATCCAGCTCAGCAACACCGACTGGCGGGTGCGTTCCACCGAGATCTCGTACATCATCGCCCCCTGGGCCCGCGGCGAGGGCTATGCGTCCGAGGCGGCGCTCGCCACAGCCCAGTGGCTCTTCCGCGACCAGCGGTTCGAGCGCCTGGAGCTGCGCACCGCCGCCGACAACACCGCGTCCCAGCAGGTGGCCCAGAAGATCGGCTGCATCAGCGAGGGCGTCCTGCGCGGAGCCTGTATAGCCCGCACCCGCACCGAGGACGGGGGCTGGGCCGACCTGCGCACCGACTTCATCGTGTGGAGCCTGCTCCCCGAGGACCTCGAAGGCGTCGCCGACCAGATGGCCGACGCCGGCGGATTCGGCACGTTCACCGACTGGAACTGACACCTTCACCCGCTGGAACCCACACCAGGTACGCTCACCCTGCCTGCTGGCTCACCCCTGTCGGCAGTGCCCCGACCTGCGACGACCCCAGGAGAGAGACGACGATGGCCGACCGGGTCACGGTGATCGGCTGGGACGGTTCGCCCCTGACCGCAGCCGCCAGGTCCGCCCTGTCCGCTGCCACTCTCGTCGCCGGGGCGGCGCACCACCTGGCGCTTCCCGAGGTGCCCGCGAACGCCGAACGCATCCGGCTCGGCAGCGTCGACCTCGCCGCCCGCAGGATCGCGGGACACCGCGGCAGCCCCGTCGTCCTCGCCGACGGCGACCCCGGCTTCTTCGGCGTCGTCCGCACGCTGCGCGCACCGCAGCACGGACTGGAAGTCGAGGTCGTCCCCGCGGTCTCCTCCGTCGCCACCGCCTTCGCCCGCGCCGGGATGCCCTGGGACGACGCCCAGATCGTCGTCGCCCACAGCCGTACGCTCCGCCGCGCCGTCAACGTCTGCCGGGCCCACCCCAAGGTCGCCGTCCTCACCTCGCCCGGCGCGGGCCCCGCCGAGCTCGCCCTGCTCCTCGACGGCGTCCACCGCACCTTCGTGATCTGCGAGGAGCTCGGCACCGAGCGCGAGCAGGTCACCGTGCTCACCTCCGACAAGGTCGCCGACCACGCCTGGCGCGACCCCAATGTCGTGATCGTCATCGGCGGCGCCGCCTCGGCCCAGGGGTGGGGGCACCCGCACGCCGAAGGTCATGGGGGAGGCTGGGCGGCGGGCCGCGAGCCCGGCCGTCCCACCCAGGTACGCGGCTGGGCGCACCCCGCCGAGCAGGGTCAGCACCCGTCCGGCGAAGGTGAATCGGTGCAGCTGCGCGCCGCCCAGCTCGCCCGCCTCGGCCCGCGCCTCGGCGACCTCGTCTGGGACATCGGTTGCGGCAGCGGGGAGCTCGCGGCCGACGCCGCCCGCTTCGGCGCCGCGGTCATCGCGGTCGACGACGACCCCGCCGCCTGCCTCCGCACCGACGCGGCCGCCCGCCGTCACGGAGTCCAGCTGCAGACCGTCCGCGGCCGCGCGCCGCACGTGCTGGAACGGCTCCCGGAACCCGATGTCGTACGGATCGGCGGCGGCGGCGTTCCCGTCGTCACCGCCTGCGCCGACCGCAGGCCCGAGCGCATCGTCACCCACGCCTCCACCCGCGACGAGGCCGAGGCGATCGGCGCCGCCCTGGCGGACGGCGGATACGCCGTCGAATGCGCCCTGCTCCAGTCCGTGGAGATGGACCCCGGAGCATGGTCGGAGCGCGAGCGCTCGGTCGTCTTCCTGCTCTCGGGGCAGCGGCTGGATCGCAGCCCCTGACCCTGGCGCCATGCCATGGCGAGGTAGGCTGGCCGATCGTTGCACCGCAGCCGGGCGTTCGTCGATCTGTTCGTCAATGTCCGGAAAAGGGGACTGTTTTGGGTCCCGCTGTGGTACGGCGCGACCGGGGGACGCGCAACGTGGCGCAGTCCACAGCAAACCGTGGCGGATCCTGCTGCCATGGACACGAACGGCCACGAGAATGCTTGGTGTCTGTGGGCTTTCGTGCCGCGCGGCGCACACGCTCGTTCTTGTAGTGACGGGCACCGGGTGCGTGCCGCGATCGGGCGCCCCGGGCGAAGGTCTGAAGGAGCACAACCGATGGGCGAGGGGTACGCATGACTGACACCGGCCAGGTCCCGGGCGAGGGGCTGCCGGAGAACGCAGGCATGGTGGAGCAGCCGGGCATCCCCGCTCCGGGCGCGTACACCTTCCTCGACCCCTCCGAGAGCGGCTCCGAATCCGTCGGCGAAGACGACGACCTGCTGCTGATGCCGAGCGCGCAGGGCGCGTGGAGCGACCCGCAGTCGGTGCCGCCGCCGGCCATGGTGCCGGGCCACGCCCCGGTTCCGGGCGTGGCACACATGCAGGCGCCTGGTGCGGCTCCGGCCCCCGTGCAGCAGATGCCGGTGACGCCGCAGGTGCCACAGGCGCCGGACGTCCTGGCGGCACCGGCGCCCGTCGCGCCCGTCCTGCCCGCACCCGACCCGGTGGCGCCTGCGGAGGCCGTCGCAGCCGTACACACGCCGGAGCAGCCGGTGTACGAGCAGCCCGGGTACGAGCAGGGGGCCCCCGAGCAGGCGATCCTCGCTCAGGCCGTACCTGAGCAGGCCGTGCCCGAGCAGGCCGTACCTGAGCAGGCCGCGCCCCAGCAGGCCGTTCCCGAGCAGTTCGTGCACGAGACCGGGGCGCACGAGGCCGGTGGCCGTGACTCCGGTTCCGTCGACCTCGGCGGCGTACGGATGCCGCCGCCCGTTTCCACGCCGACGCCGCCCCCGGCACGCCGCCCCCTCCACATGGGTCCGCCCGTACCCGACGCGACCGGCGGCGTCGTCCGCTCGCTGTCCGACCGCGGCCCCGCCGGCCGGCGGGGCCACGGCGCCGGCCAGATGCCGGCGGCACCTGTCCAGGCCGGCGTCCCCGGCCCGGCGACCATGGGGCCCGAGTACCTCGACGTACCCCGCGAGGAGCCGGCCGTGCTGCCCGGGCCGCAGCTGGGCGAGATTCCGCCGCAGGGCGGCGCCCCGTGGTCCCCGCAGCCCTCCCAGCCCCAGGTGGCTGTCGCCGCGCCAGCAGAAACGGTCGTCCCGGAGGCGGTGAGAGTCGCGGCGGACACTGCTGTCGCCGCTCCCGCCGAGGCCGCCGTCGAGGCGCCCGTGATGGCTCCTGCGATGGCTCAGGCCATGGCTCCGGCGGTGGCTCAGGCGGTGGCCTCCGAGCGCGCTCCCGTCGGCCAGTTCGTGCCGGTTGAGGGCTCCTTGCCGACCACCCCGCATCTTGCTCCCACTCCGCCTGCCGGGACGGTCCTGGCCGAGGAGGAGCACGTCGAGGCTCCCGAGCCGGTGGCTGCTGCTCCCGAGCAGGTGGCTGTCGCGCCGGAGCCGGAGGCCGTGGAGGCGCCGTCGCCGGTGGAGGTGGCGGAGCCCGCCGAGCCCGCCGACTCGGTGGAGCCCGCGGAGCCCGTCGCCGAGCCGGTGGCCGAGGCGGCCGCACCGGCACCGGCACCCGGGCCGGAGGCCGCCGTGGCCGTACCCGTGCCCCGTGAGGGTGGCAGTGGTGACGAGCCGGAGCCCGGAGCGACCGAGGCCGCCGAGCCGGTGGCCGAGGCGCCCGCGGGTGAACCCGAGCAGCCCACCGGCGAGCCCGAGCTCCTCGGCGACATCGCCGAACCACAGGCTGCTCCCGCCGGGGAAGTCGTAGCCGAAGCCTCGTCCGAGGAAGCCGCGTCCGAGGAAGCCGTGCTTGAAGCCGCGCAGGAGGAAGCCGTGCCCGAGCCGGAGGCGGGTCCCGCCACCGTGGAGGAGCCGACGACCGAGGCCGGCGGCGCCCCCGCTCCCGGCTATGCCGACGCCGAGCGCGAGGCCGTCCTCCGCGTCATGCGCGAGCGTCGCGACATCCGCAACGGCTTCCGCAGCGACCCGATCCCGCACGAGGTCCTCCTCCGGGTCCTCGAAGCCGCGCACACCGCGCCCAGCGTGGGCCACTCCCAGCCCTGGGACTTCGTCGTCATCCGCTCCGCCGAAACCCGCCGGACGATGCACGAACTCGCCCAGCGACAGCGCGAGGCCTACGCCAAGTCCCTCCCCAAGGGCCGGGCGAAGCAGTTCAAGGAACTGAAGATCGAGGCCATCCTCGACACCCCGGTGAACATCGTGGTCACCGCCGACCCCACCCGCGGCGGTCGGCACACCCTCGGCCGGCACACCCAGCCGCAGATGGCGCCGTACTCCTCCGCCCTCGCCGTGGAGAACCTCTGGCTCGCCGCCCGCGCCGAGGGCCTCGGTGTCGGCTGGGTCAGCTTCTTCGACGAGCGCGAGATGGTCCGCGCCCTCGGGCTGCCCGAGCACCTCGAAGTCGTCGCGTATCTCTGCGTCGGATACGTCGACGAGTTCCCGGAGGAACCCGAGCTGATGCAGGCGGGCTGGTCCAAGCGCCGTCCGCTGTCCTGGGTCGTCCACGAGGAGACGTACGGACGCCGGGCCCTGCCCGGCGAGGAGCCCCACGACCTTCTCCAGGAGACCGTCTCCAACATCCGTCCGCTGGACGCGAAGGCGCTCGGCGAGGCGTGGGAGCGGCAGAAGCGGATGACCAAGCCGGCCGGGGCGCTCGGCATGCTGGAGATCATCTCCGCGCAGCTCGCCGGGCTCTCCCGGATGTGCCCGCCACCGATCCCGGAGCCCGCGGCGGTCGCGATCTTCGCCGGTGACCACGGGGTGCACGCCCAGGGCGTCACCGCGTGGCCCCAGGAGGTGACCGGCCAGATGGTCGCCAACTTCCTCGGCGGGGGAGCGGTCTGCAACGCCTTCGCCAACCAGGTCGGCGCCGAGGTCTGCGTCATCGACGTCGGCGTGGCGTCCGACCTGCCGGCCACGCCCGGTCTTCTGCCGCGCAAGGTCCGCCCCGGTACGGCGGACTTCACGACCGGCCCCGCGCTGACCCGGGACGATGTCCTCGCGGCGGTCGAGGTCGGTATCGAGACGGCCCGCGACCTCGTCGCCGCGGGCAACAAGGCGCTGCTCACCGGCGAGATGGGCATCGCCAACACCACGGCGTCCGCCGCGCTGATCTCCGTCTACACGGGCGTCGACCCGGTGGAGGTCACCGGACGCGGAACCGGCATCAACGACGAGATGCACGCCCGCAAGGTCGACGTCGTGCGGCGCGCTCTCGAACTCCACCAGCCCGACCCGGCCGACCCGATCGGCGTCCTCGCGGCGGTCGGCGGCCTGGAGCACGCGGCGCTGGTCGGCTTCATCCTGGGCGGCGCGTCGCTGCGTACGCCGGTCGTTCTGGACGGTGTCTCGGCGGGCGCCGCGGCCCTGGTGGCCCGGGCTGTGGCCCCGGAGGCACTCGCGGCCTGCATCGCCGGCCACCGCAGCGCCGAGCCGGGCCATGTCGCGGCCCTCAACAAGCTGGGCCTGCGCCCGCTGGTCGATCTCGACCTCCGCCTCGGCGAGGGCACGGGCGCGCTGCTGGCACTCCCGCTGGTCCAGAGCGCCGCCCGCGCAATGCACGAGGTCGCGACGTTCGACTCCGCGGGTGTGACGGAGAAATAGCGCGGCACCGACGCGGTACCGGGGGCGCCCGGTACCGCGGGGCGCGCCCCCAGTGGGGAGCGTTCACGTGGTTTGTGAGCAGTCGTTCCGCTGGGGCGGAACGGGTGGGCACAAACCACCCACCGGCCGGCAGTCGGTGGACAACCCGGGGCGGGCCGTGCAGGGTCGGCCCTGCAGGGGTGGCATCGTGCCGGAACACATGGGTCCGGGGCCGGATGCCGCCCCGAGGAGTCGAGCCCGGAGGGGCCCCGCCCCGCCACCCACCGGCGCACATCGAGCCTGTCCGGCGTTCGAGGACGGACCACACCGGCCGCCTGGACCGCACCGGACCGCACCGGGCAGCACCGCGCATCCGCGACGCCCGCTCAACCCCGTGACCCCCACCCCGTATCGTGGTCGCGAGGACCCCTCATCCCCGTCCCCACCAGCCGCTTCACCGTCGCAGCGGCCCCGCACCGCCGCCCCGAGGAGCCGCACCGCCATGGCCGAGCACGCTGAGCACCCCGAAAGCCCTGCGCACGAGCACCCCGCCTACCCCGTAGGCCTCCGCCTCTCGGGCCGCCGCGTCGTCGTCATCGGCGGTGGCCAGGTCGCCCAGCGCCGCCTCCCCGCGCTCGTCGCGGCCGGTGCCGACGTCACCCTGGTCTCGCCGTCCGCGACGCCCTCCGTCGAGGCAATGGCGGAGGCCGGCGAGATCACCTGGACCAGGCGCCGCTACGAGGACGGGGACATCGCCGACGCCTGGTACGCGCTCGTCGCCAGCAGCGACCGCGTCGCCAACGAGGCGGCCTCCGCCGAGGCGGAGCGCACCAAGACCTGGTGCGTGCGCTCCGACGACGCCGAGGCGGCCACCGCCTGGACCCCGGCCACCGGCCGCAGCGAGGGCGTGACGGTCGCGGTGCTCACCGGGCGCGACCCCCGTCGCTCCGCCGCCGTACGGGACGCGATCGTCGAGGGACTGCGTGACGGCTCACTCACCGCCCCCCAGCACCGCGCCCGCGCCCCGTTCGTGGCGCTGGTCGGTGGCGGCCCCGGCGACCCGGACCTCATCACCGTCCGCGGCCGGCGCCTCCTCGCCGAGGCCGATGTCGTCATCGCCGACCGCCTCGGCCCGCGCGACCTGCTCGACGAACTCCCCCCGCACGTCGAGGTGATCGACGCGGCGAAGATCCCGTACGGCCGGTTCATGGCCCAGGAGGCCATCAACAACGCGCTGATCGAGCACGCGAAGGCGGGCAAGTCGGTCGTCCGCCTCAAGGGCGGCGACCCGTTCGTCTTCGGCCGCGGCATGGAGGAGGCCCAGGCGCTCGCCGCAGCGGGCATCGCCTGCACGGTCGTCCCGGGCATCTCCAGCTCCATCTCGGTACCCGGCGCCGTCGGCATCCCGGTCACCCACCGCGGCGTGGCCCACGAGTTCACGGTCGTCAGCGGGCACGTCGCGCCGGACGACCCGCGGTCCCTCGTCGACTGGCAGTCGCTCGCCAAGCTGCGCGGCACGCTCGTCATCCTCATGGGCGTCGACAAGATCGGCGCGATCGCCCAGGCGCTCATCGCCCACGGCAAGGCGCCGGACACCCCGCTGGCCCTGGTCCAGGAGGGCACGACGGCCGCTCAGCGCCGCGTCGACGCGACGCTCGCGACGGTCGCGGAAACCGTCAGGGCCGAGGACGTACGGCCCCCCGCCGTGATCGTCATCGGCGACGTCGTCACCGAGGGCCCACGGAAGCAGCCGGCTCACCAGTAACCAGCGGTAACCAATCTCCGCCCCAGCCGTTGGCACCTCACCCCGGACAAGGCAGTATCACCCTGTGGCTGATCTCATCACCGTCGATGACCCCGACGACCCGCGTCTGCGCGACTACACGGGCCTGACCGACGTCGAACTGCGGCGCAAGCGCGAGCCCGCCGAGGGCCTCTTCATCGCCGAGGGCGAGAAGGTCATCCGCCGCGCCAGGCACGCCGGTTACGAGATGCGGTCGATGCTGCTCTCGGCCAAGTGGGTCGACGTCATGCGTGACGTCATCGACGAAGTCCCGGCTCCGGTGTACGCCGTGAGCCCGGACCTCGCCGAACGTGTCACCGGATACCACGTGCATCGCGGCGCCCTCGCCTCGATGCAGCGCAAGCCCCTGCCGACGGCCGAGGAACTGCTCCATGCCGCGCGCCGCGTGGTCGTGATGGAGTCGGTCAACGACCACACCAACATCGGTGCCATCTTCCGCAGCGCCGCCGCGCTCGGCATGGACGCCGTGCTGCTCTCGCCCGACTGCGCGGACCCGCTCTACCGCCGTTCGGTGAAGGTGTCGATGGGCGCCGTCTTCTCGGTGCCGTACGCGCGCCTCGAATCCTGGCCCAAGGGCCTCGAAGCCGTACGGGAGGCGGGCTTCAAGCTCCTCGCGCTCACTCCGGACGAGAAGGCGTCGGCCATCGACGAGGCGGCCCCGCACCGGCTCGACCGGGTCGCGCTGATGCTCGGCGCGGAGGGCGACGGTCTGTCGACCCAGGCCCTCGTCGCCGCGGACGAGTGGGTACGCATCCCGATGGCCCATGGGGTGGACTCGCTGAACGTGGGCGCGGCCGCCGCGGTGGCGTTCTACGCGGTGGCGACGGGCCGCCCGCAGAGCTGATTCCCGGGCGCCGGCCCCGGAACTCCCGGGGGCCGGCCCCGGACACGACCTAGCCCCGCAGCCCCTGCGCGACGGTGATGCTCAGCGCCACCACCAGTGTCACGACCACGAACACGAAGATGCGCTGACGCAGCAGTCGTGGATTGGCCGGCCTGCGCCCGGTGGATGTCGTACGCACCCCGGGCCGGGAAGCGGGACGGCCACCCGTACCCGCGCCACCCCGCGACGGTGACGGCCGCGAGCCGCCGGTACGCGAGCCGCCCGTGCGAGGGTCGCCCGTGCGAGGGTCGCCCGTGCGAGGGTCGCCCGTACGCGAGCCGCCCGTACGCGAGCCGCCCGTGCGGGGGTCGCCGGTACGCGGCGCCGAAGGCCGGGACACCCGCTCGCGGGGCGCGGGAGCCCCACCGCCCCCCGTGTTCCCCGCCGCACGCCCCTGGGTGTTCCGCTCCGTGTACCGTGCGGTCTGACGGTCCGAATGCACGTCCTGCTCGGTCCGGTCGCGCTGCGCGGGTGGCCGGGCCTCGGACAGCCCCTGCGCCTCTCGCGCCGCGATCTCCTTCAGCCGCATCGAAAGCTGCAGGGTGCTGGGCCGGTCGTCCGGATCCTTCGCGAGGCAGGCCCGCAGCAGCGGAGCCAGCGCGTCCGGTACGCCGTACAGCTGCGGTTCCTCGTGCACCACCCGGTAGAGCATGACCTCGGAACTGCCGTGCCCGAAGGGGGAGTCGCCGGTCGCGGCGTAGGCGAGCGTGGCACCCAGCGAGAACACGTCGGTCGCGGGCGTGACCACCGCTCCGCGCACTTGCTCGGGGGCGAGGAAGCCGGGGGATCCGACCGCCGTGCCGACGTGGGTGAGTGTGCTCGCGCCGGTCGCCCAGGCGATACCGAAGTCGATGATCCGGGGGCCCTTGGGGGAGAGCAGGATGTTCGAGGGCTTCAGGTCACGGTGCACCACCCCGGCCTCGTGCACGGCGACGAGCCCCTCGGAGAGCGCCGCGCCGATCGCCGCCGTCTCCGCCGCGGGGAGCGAGCCGTCCGCGGCGACCTTGTCGTGCAGCGATGGCCCCGGCACGTACTGCGTGGCGAACCAGGGGCGCTCCGCCTCCAGATCGGCGGCGACCAGCCGTGCCGTGCAGCCGCCCCGGATCCGCCGCGCGGCCGACACCTCGCGCGCGAACCGCGACCGGAACTCCTGATCCTCCGCCAGATCCGGCCGGATCACCTTGAGCGCCACCCGCTGTCCGCGCCGGTCCGAACCGAGGTACACGACCCCCATGCCGCCGGCGCCGAGCCGCCGGTGAAGCCTGAACGAACCGACAACACGCGGGTCCTCGCGCCGGAGCCGCATCATCGCCATGTTCGTCCCCTACCTACGGTGGGGAGACCCCACCCCCGAGCTGTCACGGTCGTCCGCTTGACGTGGCACAGCTTACGGACCCGTGCCCCGGTGTGCTCATAGGCCGCGCCCTCGCGGGCCGATCGATTGTCAGTGCCGGGTGGGAAACTTGAAGGGTGGTCAGGGAGCTGCCCGTACAGGGCTTCCGGCCCGTGCGATTTCCCAATGGTCCGTCGCAGAAGGGGGATTGACGATGAAGGGTGACCGCGTGGAGATAGTGGTGGACGCGGGAGACACGACGCGGACGTACGAAGTGGTGGCAAGCCGGGCGGGACGCCGGGTGGAGACCGCCGTGCGCCGCGGGGTGGTGGAAGTGAGCGAAGTCACCCGCACCGGCACAGTCGTACGGACGGCGCGCTTCATGGCGACCCGGGTGCTGGCCCTGGTCGAGCAGCCGGTGCCCAGGGAGGACGACTCGGAAGGCGGCGCCTCCACGGAGAGGCCTGCGGGGCGTCCCCTCGGGGAAGACCCCCAGGTCTAGGACGACGTCTCCACCCAGGGGAGTACATGGCCCGCGCGCGGCTCATCCTCGGGGAGGCCCGGGAATCGGTACGCGGGCATGACGCTCCAGCCCCGCCGCGTCCCTAGTGTTGAGGTCAAGCGGCGGGTGAAGCACTCGTCCCCCGAGGTCACACACCCGCCGCTGCCGACCACGACAGGAGAGGACCCATGGCGGACACGGCAACGCGGACCACGATCCGCACGCAGGGGCGCAAGGCATACGCCGCGTTCGGCGGCCGTTCCTCGGGCCGGCGCCACCCGCTGGTGGCGACGGCCATGGTGCTCCCTCTCGCGACCCTGCTCGTCGTCGCCTTCGGCGGCTGGGAAGCAGTGGTCACACAGGCGTCGTCCGTGGGCCTGATGCTGGGGCGCTGAGCGGCGCCCCGGGCCCGGGAGAGCGGCCCGGGCCGGGGACATCCGGACCATAACCCCGTGGGGACGGGGGTGCGGCGGACGACTGCGTTCGGCCGGCCAGCTGGGGAGCTGGCCGGCCAGCGCCATTTCTTCTCCGGCTTCTTCTCCGGTTTCTCGTCCGGTTCCTTCTCCGGGGCCCTGCGGCCCCGGCCCCGCCGGGTGGCACAAACAGCCCCTGGCCCCCCGCGGGCACGTTCCCGGGCCGTACCAGCTGTACCAAGGGGTTCCCGTACCCTCGCCCCGTGGAACAGGGCGACGGCACGCTGGCGCGTGCGCTTTCGGAGGCCGCACGGGCGGCCGCGCATGTCCCCGGCCGCGGCGAGGGATGCCGGGCCTGCGGGCGGGACGCGGACGTACTGGCCGACCGGGCCGACGGGGTGGTCGTACGGCATGGCCGGATCGTCGCCAAGGCGCATGCGCCCGGGACCGATCCGGACGGGCACCGCGTACGGATCGCCGTCGCCGCGCACCCCCTGCTGAGCGGAATCCTGCTGCCCCCGGTCGCGTCCCCCGCGGGCGACCTCGCAGGGCGCCCCGTCACCACCTGGCCGTACGGCAGCCCCGTGGACCCCGCGGACCCGGAGGGCGCCCCGTGGGAGGAGGCCGGAAACCTGCTCGCGCAGCTCCACAACGTGCCCCTCGACGGGCTTCCCGGGCCGCTCCCGGCCATGCGCGGCCCCGCCAAGGCGGCCGCGGCGGTGGCACGGATGCGCACGGCGGCGGCCGGGCACCCCGCCGCCCGGTCCGTGCTCGACGCCTGGCACGGCCTGCCCGCCTGGGCCCGTGACGAGGCTCCCGCACCCCGACACGTCCGCCTCTGCCACGGTGATCTTCATCTCGGCCAGCTCGTCCGCCATCCCGCCCACGACGGCCCCTGGCTGCTCATCGACGTCGACGACCTCGGCCTCGGCGATCCCGCCTGGGACCTCGCCCGCCCCGCCGCCTGGTACGCGGCCGGGCTGCTGCCCCCGGACGTCTGGACCCGATTCCTCACCGCGTACCGGGCGGCCGGCGGCCCCGCGGCCGGACCCGACGGCGTCGATCCCTGGCCCCAACTCGACGTGCCCGCCCGCGCCCTGACCGTCCAGACCGCCGCCCTCGCCCTGGCCAAGAGCGCGGCGGCGCGGCGTGATCTCGACGACGTGGAGCGGATGATGACCGACGCCTGTGCCCGAATTGCGTCCCTCCCACCCGAGTTGGAGGGCATCATCCCGTCGTAGGGTTTGACCGGGGTAACCCACCAACCGAACGGCGAGGAGCTGAGCCGACATGCAGTGTCCCAAGTGCCATGCGCCCATGCACACGTACAACCGCAACGGCGTCCAGATCGAACAGTGCAGCGGCTGCCGGGGGATATTCCTCGACTACGGCGAGCTGGAGTCGCTGACCCGTCTCGAGTCCCAGTGGGTGCAGCAGGCCCCGCCCGCACCGCCTGCCCCGCAGGCCTACCCGGCCGCGCCCGCGCCCGCCGCCCCGGCCTGGGGAGCGCCGCACCACGGCCACCACGGCGGCCACCACCGGCAGCGCAGCTTCGGCCGGATGCTCTTCTCCTCCTGACCGGAGACACGACGGAGCCCCCTGCCGCGCGATGCGGCCGGGGGCTCCGGACTGTGGACGATACTGGGATTGAACCAGTGACCTCTTCCGTGTCAGGGAAGCGCTCTCCCGCTGAGCTAATCGTCCTCGGGACCACGACCCGGTCAGCCCGGATCCGTGGGCACTGCGTGCGCGATACTGGGATTGAACCAGTGACCTCTTCCGTGTCAGGGAAGCGCTCTCCCGCTGAGCTAATCGCGCGAGGGACCTTCGCAGGTCCAGTGGACGATACTGGGATTGAACCAGTGACCTCTTCCGTGTCAGGGAAGCGCTCTCCCGCTGAGCTAATCGTCCATGGAGGTGGAGACGGGATTTGAACCCGTGTAGACGGCTTTGCAGGCCGTTGCCTCGCCTCTCGGCCACTCCACCAGGAGCTGCAGGGGTTCTCGGGAAGATCCCCCACTTCGAGCGGACGACGAGATTCGAACTCGCGACCCTCACCTTGGCAAGGTGATGCTCTACCAACTGAGCCACGTCCGCCTGTCGTTTCCGTTCCGCTTGCGCGTCCCGGCGACGTGTTGAACTCTAGCGGATTCCCGGGCCAGCACAAAAACGCGTTTCCGCAGCGTGCTGAGCTGTGTTCACGGCGGGTTCACGAGCAGGTGCACGCCGGAGCGGCAGGCCGGGGCCCACCATAGACTCACAGCCGTGCATGACCTCGCTCCTCTGGCCCGCTTCGGCGGCCTCGTCGCCACCGACCTCAGGGACGTCACCAGTGACCCCGAGGCCCTCGACTCCTCCGGCTTCTGGGCCGTCGCGGCGGACTTCGAGGGCCGGCTCACCTGTGCCCGCTTCGGTGACGTACGCCACGAGCCCGTGCCCGCTCCGGAGCCCGGACGCTGGCGCGGCCCCGCCGCCGGGGACTGGACGTCCTCGCTGGACCGGGCCGAGTACACCGCGGGTGTACGCCGCATCCGCGAGCACATCGCGGCAGGCGAGGTCTACCAGGCGAATCTCTGCCGCGTCCTGTCCGCGCCGCTGCCCGACCCCGGTTCCGCCGATGTCGACGCGCTCACCGCGCTGCTGGCGCGCGGTAATCCCGCCCCGTACGCAGGAACGATTCGGCTGCCCGCGCACGGTGTGGAGATCGCCACCGCCTCGCCCGAGCTCTATCTGCGCCGCCGAGGCCGCGCCGTCGAGTCCGGGCCGATCAAGGGCACCGGCCGCACCGCCGCCGATCTGCTCGAGAAGGACCACGCCGAGAACGTAATGATCGTGGACCTGGTCCGCAACGACCTGGGCCGGGTCTGCGCCACCGGCTCGGTGACCGTCCCGGCCCTCTGCGCCGTCGAAGCCCACCCGGGCCTGGTCCACCTCGTCTCCACCGTCCACGGCGAGCTCACCTCCGGCGCGGGCTGGCGCGAGCTGCTCGACGCCACGTTCCCGCCCGGCTCGGTCACCGGCGCCCCCAAGTCGAGCGCCCTGCGGATCATCGCGGCACTGGAGACGGCGCCGCGCGGCCCGTACTGCGGCGGTATCGGCTGGGTGGACGCCGACCGCGGCACCGGTGAGCTGGCCGTTGGCATACGCACCTTCTGGATCGACCGCGCCGCGGGCGTACTGCGCTTCGGCACCGGCGCCGGCATCACCTGGGGCTCCGACCCGGAACGCGAGTGGGACGAGACCGAGCTCAAGGCGTCCCGACTGCTCGCGGTAGCGTCGGGAACGTACGCGCAGAGTGGAAGGACCGCGTGATGAGGATCTGGGTCAATGGCGGACTGAAGGACTCCGACACCGCCATGGTGTCCGTGTTCGACCACGGCCTGACCGTGGGCGACGGCGTCTTCGAGACGGTGAAGGCGACCGAGGGGCGCCCCTTCGCCCTCACCCGGCACCTCGACCGGCTCACCCGTTCCGCCCGCGGTCTCGGCCTGCCCGACCCGGACCACGACGAGGTACGCCGCGCCTGCGAGGCCGTACTGGAAGCCAACCCCATGGCGCTGGGCCGGCTGCGGATCACCTACACGGGCGGCCTCTCCCCGCTCGGCTCGGACCGCGGTGACGCCGGCGCCACCCTCGTCGTCGCCGTCGTCGAGGCCACGCGCCGCCCCGACACCACCGCCGTGATCACCGTCCCGTGGACCCGGAACGAGCGCGGTGCGCTGGCCGGGCTGAAGACCACCTCGTACGGCGAGAACGTCGTCGCCCTCGCCCGGGCCCACGAGCAGGGCGCGTCCGAGGCGCTCTTCGCCAACACGGTGGGACAGCTCTGCGAGGGCACCGGCTCCAACGTCTTCGTCGTCCTCGACGGGCAGCTGTACACCCCGCCCCTCTCCTCCGGCTGCCTCGCCGGGATCACCCGCGCGCTGACCGTGGACTGGACCGGCGCGATGGAGACCGACCTGCCGTGGGACGTGCTGGACCGGGCCGAGGAGGTCTTCCTGACCTCCACCACCCGTGACGTCCAGGCCGTGCACCGCGTCGACGGCCGTGAGCTGTCCTCCGCGCCCGGCCCGCTGACCGCCAAAGCCATGCGGATCTTCGAGGTGCACGCCGCGGCCGACCCGGATCCGCGCCCCTAGAGACGGGCCCTGCCCGATGTGGTGACGGGAGGCCCCGGGACAGGTAGAACACCCCTGATGACCACGACCCTGCGGCCGACCGGGCCGCTTCAGCGCGGCGCGGACGGCGTCACCTCACGTACCTACGACGTCTGTGTGAACGGCCGGCCAGTCGGCGTCGTCGAGGTGGCCACGGATCCCGCCGCCGGCCCCTCGACGGGTGTCCTGCGATGGCTGTGGATCGACGAGGGCGACCGGCGGCGCGGAAGAGGTACGGTCGCGGCGCTCGCGGCCGAGGAGGTGCTGCGCGGCTGGGGCTGTACGCGGATCGAGACGTCGGTCCCCGTGGCGGCCTCCACCGCGCTGCGCCTGACCACCGCACTGGGCTACGGCGAGCGCGGCCGCGTCATGCTCAAGGAGCTGCCGCCCGAGCCCCCCGCGCTGCCCGCGGGCGTCGAAGGCCGCCCCTTGAGCGAGGCCGAGTTCCTTCGGTGGCGGACCGGTGCGGTCGAGAGATACGCACAGAGCCTGATCGCCCGTGGTATGTCCGAGGACCGGGCCCGGGTCAGGTCGGAGGCCGTCCACCGCGAACAGCTCCCCGAGGGCCTCGCCACGCGGGGCTCGTGGCTGCACGCACTGGTCGCGGGCGGCGTGGTGGTGGGCCACATCTGGCTGGCCGAGCGCGAGGTACGCCCGGGGGAGACGGGCGCGTACGTGTACGACGTCGAGGTGGCCGAGGAGTATCGCGGCCGGGGGTACGGGCGGGCGCTGATGGTGCACGCCGAGCGGATCGCGCGGGCGGCCGGGGTGTCGCTGCTCGCACTCCAGGTCTTCGCGGGCAACACCGCGGCGACCGGTCTTTACGAGTCGCTCGGCTACCGGACGACCCACATCAACTTCTTCAAACAGGTGCTCTAGGTGTTCTGTCCGGGGAGGTTGTGGACGGGTGAGGCAGGTCTCGGCTGAGGGATCTTGAAATGGGTGAGGGCCTTCTGGCCAGGTGTGGATTGCGACATCTGCACCGGCGACCAGAAAGGCCCTCGTGCCTCACCGTAATGCACCCCTGACCGAGACCGGACGACTGCGCCTGGCCCGCTGCGTCGTCGACGACGGCTGGCCCCTGCGCCGGGCCGCCGAACGCTTCCAGGTCTCGCCCACCACCGCCCAGGGATGGGCCGACCGCTACCGGACCGCATCGAGCGGGTACTGACCGACAACGCCTGGCCGTACCGCAAGAGCTTCGCCTGGCAACAGGCCCTGGCCGACCTCGGCGCGGCCGGCAAGCTCACCCGCGCCTACCGGCCGCAGACCAACGGCAAGGTCGAACGCTTCAACCGGACCCTGCTCGACGAATGGGCCTACCTGCGGCCCTACACCAGCAACACCGAACGCACCGCAGCCCTGGCAGACTTCCTGCACACCTACAACCACCACCGCTGCCACACCGCACTCGGCGGCCAGCCACCGATCAGCCGTGTGAACAACGCTCCAGGGCAATACACCTAGGCCTGCCCAGCAAGCCGCCGGGCAGGCCCTGGGCCTCCGTCAGCCCGGCCCGGGCCCTGTCCGGTGGATCTTGTTACTGGGCCTGATCCGCCGGACAGGCCTCAGGCGCCCGGCTGCTCCGCGAGGAGCCGGTCCGCGATCTCCTCGATCCGTTCGCGCAGCCCCTCCTGGCTCTTGCCGCCGTCGAGGCGCTCGCCGCCGATGACGTACGTCGGGGTGCCGGTGACGCCGATGGCCTTGCCCTCCGCCTGGTCGGCGTCGACGATCAGGATGTGCCGGCCGTCGATCAGAGCCGTGTCGAACTCCTCCGCGTCCAGGCCGAGTTCACGCGCGGCCTCCAGCAGGAACGGCTCGCCCCCGCGGTCCAGCTCCTCGACCCGCCCGAGCACGGACTCCACGTACGCCCAGCCCTGCCCCTGGACCGTGGCCTCCTCCGCGGCCTGCGCCGCGGCGAAGGAGTGCTTGTGCTTCTCCAGCGGGAAGTGGCGCAGCCGCAGCTCCAGCCGGTCGCCGTAGCGGTCGCGCAGGGAACGCAGATCGGTGAGGGCGGCGCGGCAGTCGGGGCACTGCAGCTCGCACCAGACGTCCAGGACAACGGGGCCGGCGGGGGAGGAGTCGCTCATGGGGCCAGTCTTCCAGCCCCGCCGCGTACGCCCCAACCCGGACCTGCTGGGACCTGGGGAGGAGAGGCACCCCGGAGATCTCCCTGAGGTGCGGCCGGACCGTGGCTCGTGCGCCGTCGTCCGGTGCAGGATGGAAGGGACGTATCCATTCGCTTCGCTCGCCCTGGAGGACCGGATGCTTGCCGAGACCATTTGTTCCGCGGTGTCCGCGGCGGGGCTGGGCATCGCCGCGGTCGCGGCGTACCGGAAGCGCTTCCTGACCGCGACCCGTATCGCCGCGTATGCGCTGATCCCGCTGGGGCTGGTGCTGACCGGAGTCGTCGAGTGGGCCGCCGCCACCGCCTTCAGCCCGGCGGCATGGGCGGGCGTGGGAGTGCTCGGGGTCTCCTGGCTGCTCTTCATGACCTCCCGGGCCGTGGAGCGGCGAAGCGTCGGCAAGGCCGCCAGGGACAGCGCCCGCCCTGGCGCGGTCGCCCCCTCGGCGTCGGCACCCGCCGTCGGCCCTGGCTCACGTCCGGCCGCCCGGCCGAAGGGAAAGCCGAGCGCCGCCGATCAGGGCGAGGACTTCAGCGACATCGAGGCGATCCTCAAGAAGCACGGCATCTGACGGCATCGGTACACCGCGCGCCGTGCGGCGCGCGGCCGTACTCCGTCGACATCCACGGAATGTGATGAACTCCCGCACCATCGAGGCGTGTTGGTCGATCATCGCGACGCGCGCTGCGTCATCATCACCCCGAGATGCTGGATACCTCCCGGGGCCAGGCCCCCGCCCCCGCCCCCGCCGACGAGCCGCGAGGTTGCCTCTTCGCGCTCTCCCAGCCGCCCCTGATGATCTTCCTCGGGGTGATCGGCTGTCTTCTGCTCATGGCCGCGGTCCACGATCTGTTCCTGCTGTGAGCCTCCTGTGAGCGATGTGACCCTCAGCCGGCCGCTTCCTTGCGGCGTGCCCGGTAGGCGGCGACGTGCAGGCGGTTGCCGCAGGTGCGGCTGTCGCAGTAGCGCCGCGAGCGATTGCGGGACAGATCGACGAAGGCGCGGCCGCAGTCCGGTGCCTCGCACCGGCGCAGCCGCTCCTGCTCGCCCGCCACGAGGATGAAGGCGAGTGCCATACCGCAGTCGGCCGCGAGGTGCTCGGCGACCGAGGCGCCGGGCGCGAAGTAGTGGACATGCCAGTCGTAGCCGTCATGGTCGGTCAGCTGCGGGGTGGTGCCCGCGGCGGCCACCAGCTGGTTGATCAGCTCGGCCGCGGTACGGGCGTCCGGCGCCGAGAACACCTCGGTGAACCGGCCGCGTACCTCCCGTACGGCGTTCAGGTCATGTTCACCCAGCTCACCCACGTCACTGACACTGTGGCTCCGTACGAACGAGTACAGCGACGAGACGTCCTTGAGTTCGTCGCCCGCGTCGTGCTCGGGTGCGGTGTTCACCAGATCGACGACGGTGTCGAGGGCGATGCGGGTGTCGTGGGGGATCAGCACGATTCGCTCCCTGGCCTGCTGCGGGCGGGGCGCCCGCCGAATTGCGCTGACTCTAGCCGGTCGCCCGGAAACGCGACGGCGCCGTCATCGCGGTGGATTCCGTGACGACGGCGCCGGAGCGTGCCTTATGTGGTTGTCCGTGCGGTGCCGTCTCCCCGAGTTGGACGGCGTCGAGCAGCTCTCGGCGTGGTTCAGCTTTCCGCCAGGATGTGCGAGAGCTCCGTATCGAGATCGAAATGTCGGTGCTCGGTGCCGGGCGGCACCGCGGCGTCGGTCCGCTTCAGGAACGACTCCAGGGCGCGGGCCGGGGCCTCGAGCAGGGCTTCGCCCTCCGGAGAGCTCAGAGCGATGCAGACGACGCCCTGGCCATGACTGCGGGACGGCCAGACTCTGACGTCGCCGGTGCCGGTGGGCCGGTGCAGCCCCTCGGCGAGAAGATCGCGGGCGAACACCCATTCGACCGTCTCCTCGGCTCCGGTGTGGAAGGTGGCGTGCACGGCGTAGGGATCGGCCGTGTCATACCGCAGGCCCGCGGGTACAGGCAGTGAGGACTCGCTCGATACAACGAGGCGCAGGTGCAGCTCGCAGCTGACCGTGGTGTTCATAAGCGCCAGGGCCTTTCGCTCAGTGTGCGCTCGGGGATTCGCACGTCGGCGAAATCGACATGCCACCTACGGTGCCGTTGTAAACCCCTCTGTCTGTTTTGTGATCCTTCAGGTACCCCGTACGGAGGAGTCCCAAGTACGACCGTGCGGTCATTCCGGAGCCTGCTTTCGTCGGGTACGTTGGGGCTCATGAATGCGGAGAGTGACGAGCGGGAAAGGGTCGCCGCCCCGGCGGCCGCTGTGCCCGCCACGGGGGATGTGACCGCGCCGGCAGAGCCGCCCCTCGGCTCGCGGGCGCCCGAGTTCGTGAAGGCGCGCCGGACGCTTCATCTGAGCTGGCAGGTGGGCGTTTTCATCGTCGGCCTCGCCGTGGTGGTGGCGGGTGTGATCATGCTGCCGCTGCCCGGCC
Source organism: Streptomyces sp. NPDC043870 (assembly GCF_056435785.1). Taxonomy (NCBI): domain Bacteria; kingdom Bacillati; phylum Actinomycetota; class Actinomycetes; order Kitasatosporales; family Streptomycetaceae; genus Streptomyces; species Streptomyces sp. NPDC043870. The sequence continues at coordinate 178,894 of NZ_JBWKDT010000001.1, read as the reverse complement.
CCGGCTGGCTGGTGATCTTCGGTGGTATGGCGATCTGGGCCACCGAATTCGTCTGGGCGCAGCTCGTACTGCGCTGGACGAAACGGAAAGTGACCGAGGCGGCGCAGCGGGCACTCGACCCCCGGGTGCGCCGGCGCAACATCATCCTCACGACGATCGGTCTGGTGATCATCGCGGTGCTGGTCGGGATCTACGTCTGGAAGTTCGGGATCGTGATGCCCTGGAAGATCGACGAGTGACCCAGGGCCGCGTCCCGGTGGTCAAGGAGCACCGCTGACATGCGGTAATGTTTGCGGTGCGCCCGGGCGATTAGCTCAGTGGGAGAGCGCTTCGTTCACACCGAAGAGGTCACTGGTTCGAACCCAGTATCGCCCACCACCCGGACCGAAGGCCCCGGAGACCGAGAGTCTCCGGGGCCTTCGGCGTGTACGCGACAGGCGGGGCGGGTCAGCGCATCCGGCCCATGACGTCCCGCAGTCGCCGGGCATCGCGCAGCCGCTGCTCGTAGGTGGCGCCGACGGCCAGCAGCAGCAGTCCGGCGAGGGCGGGCGGGAGCCAGCGGGGGAGCGCGTCGACGACCTGGACGACGTACGGGGCGAGCTCGTGCAGCGCGTCGAGCGTCAGGGTCAGTCCGCCCAGGACCAGCAGGGCCTGCAGCCGCTGCCTGGCACCGGCCAGGGTCACGGCGAGCGCGGCCAGGCCGAGGAGCAGCGGGCGCAGCCAGTGCGCGTCGCTCCAGGCCGCGAGGAGGCTCGGCAGCAAGGTCGCGGCGAGACCGGGACCGTACGCCGTCCACGACGAGGCCTCCGGGTCCCGGCGGCGCCGCAGCACACCGGCGGCGAGCGCCGGGACGGTCACCGGGAGGGCGTACGCCTCGGGCGCCGACACTTCCCAGGCCGCGAGCCGTACCCAGGCGGCCGCGACGAACAGCACCGCGGCGGCGTACCCGGCGGCGGGGCGCCGCTCGGCCCGCACCGCCGTGCCCGCCGCGATGACGCCGGCGAGGCCGAGCACCAGCGCGAGGGTGGGCGCGTGCGGCACCGCCAGTCCGACGGCGACCAGCCCCGCGACGGCCCCGGTCAGCTCGACCGGTAGTGCGACGGAGTGGCGGCCGAGGCGCGCGCCGAGAAGAGCGGCAGCGACCGGTACGGCGAGCAGCACGAGCCCGACCCGGTGCGCGGGGAGTCCGGCGGCCGCCGCGACCGCCGCCACGAGCCCCGTCGCGTAGACCACCGCAGCGCATGCGAGAACCGCCTGCACCGTGCCACGCGCAGCCGACGCGGCCGCGATGCTCACAGCCACCAGCACACCGAGCGTCACGAAGGTCGCGGGCCGGGTGGCCAGCCCCAGCAGCGCCGCGCTCACTCCTGAGGCCAGTGCGCAGACGAGGGCGGTGACGGCGAGAGCGCTGCGCGCCCCGTCGGCTTCGGCCTGTGGCGTGCCGGCTGCGGAGGCCTGTGGCACGCCGGCGGGCGCGCCCTCCGAAGCCGTCCGCGCCGCATCGGAAGCCGTCGGGGAAAGAGCAGCGAGGGCCGGGCGGACCGTCGCGGCAAGCGCCGCCGTCACCGTCAGGAGCTGGGCCGTCACCGTCGCCGTGAAGGACAGGGACAGGGCCGTCGGCGCGGCCACCGCGGCGCAGCAGGCCACGGCGAGCGCCAGGCAGTCCGTGGTGGTGCGGCGCTCGGCGAGGACCGGGAGCAGGCGGGGCGCCGCCCACAGGACCGTGGCCACGGCGGCCAGGACCACCGGGGCGGTGACCGCGCCCGGCAGCGGAAGGCTCAGCTCCGGGGCGCCCGACCAGACGTCGTCGGCTCCGGCCGCGGGGCGCAGCAGGGTGAGCACCACGGGCGGCAGCGCCCAGGCCGCCGAGGCCGCGTGGATCACGCCCGCGGCGATCGCGAGACCGGCCCGGGCGCCGCGCGGCACCCGTGTCCGTACGAGCGCGAGCAGCGCGACCGCGCACAGCAGGTACCCGGGCACCGCCCAGTCGCCCGGCACCGTCGTACGGAGTACGCCGCCGAGGGCGGCCACCACGGCGAGACCCGCCACCGTGGCCGTCGCCACCGCGGACGACGGCGCATGCCATGCGGCCCACAGAGCCAGGGACGCCGCCGCGAGCAGCAGCAGGGCCGGCTCAAGAGCCAGGGACGGAGTGTGCGCCGACACCGACAGCCAGGCACCGGCCAGCAGCGACCAGCCGCCGGTCACGACGGCGCCGATGACGGCGATCGCCCGGACGGCCGGCGGCTTCGCGGCGAGCGCGATCGCGATGTCGAGCGCCGCGGTGGCCAGCATCGCCCACGCGGTCGGCCGGAGACTCCCGCCCGTCGCCAGTGCCCAGAGCGGCAGGGGGAGTTGGGCGGCCAACACGGCCGCCGGCAGCGGGAGCCGCAGTGCGCCGAGTGCCGTCCCGTACGCCGCCCACAGCGCGGCGAGCGCGCCCGAGGCGGCTGCCGCGTACGCCATGGCGTCGCTGTCCGGGAGGGCCGCGCGGCGCAGGGCGTACGCGTCGAGGATCAGGAGGACGAGCCCGAGCGCCGCGACCGACTCCGCGGTCGAGGTGAGCCCCCTGCGCAACACCGGGACCGGTGTCCCGAGGGCCGCCAGGGTCACCGCGCCCAGTACCAGCGCACGGCCACCGATGCCCATGTGACCCCAGCTGACCAGGGTGAAGGCGATCGCGGCGATGGCGAGCAGGATCCCGCCGAGGGTCAGCAGCACGTTCTGTGCGCTCGGCGGCGAGGTCTCGGGGAGGGGGCCCGAGGGCCACCCCGTACCGCCGGGACCGGGCGCACCCGCAGGGGCCGCGGGACCCGCGGCCATCGGTCGCAGGGCCTGCAGCGTCTGCACCAGCCAGGCCCGGCGGGCGAGCAACTGGGCCCGCCGGGCGTCGAGTTGAGCCAGCTCGCGGTCGAGGAGCCGGAGTTCCTCGGCGGCTGGCAGTGCGTTGTCCATGGCGAGGAGTGTGGGCCGGCACACACTCCGCCGATATCGGTGCGGCTACTCAGATCGTGTGTGAGTACCTCGGTGCGCGCGCAGACTCGGAGCATGGACTGGTGCCACTACCGATTCCGCAGTCTCTGGGAGCTGCCCGCCCCGCCCGCCGTCGTGTTCACGGTGCTGGAGCAGGCGGAGGAGTACCCCCGCTGGTGGCCGCAGGTCCGCGAGGTCACCCCGCTCGACGACGGCAGCGGCATCGCCCGCTTCCGCTCCGTCCTCCCCTACGACCTCGTCGTCACCGCCCGGGAGCGACGTCGCGACCCGGACTCGCTGGTGCTGGAGGTGGAGCTGACCGGTGACCTGGCCGGCTGGGCCCGCTGGACCCTGGCGGCGCGCGCCGACGGCGGCACCAGTGCCCGCTACGACCAGGAGGTGGAGGTGCGCCGTCCGCTGATGCGGCGCCTCGCGGTGCCCGGGCGTCCGGTCTTCCTGGCCAATCACGCGCTGATGATGCGCGGCGGGCGGCGCGGACTCACGGCGTATCTGGCGGGGCTCTGAATGGAGTTTGAAGGAAACCCGCCGGTACCTGTATGGTTCAGTGCGTTCCCGGGCGATTAGCTCAGTGGGAGAGCGCTTCGTTCACACCGAAGAGGTCACTGGTTCGAACCCAGTATCGCCCACCGGGAGAGGCCGGTCCGTCAGCAGACGGACCGGCCTTCTGCGTTTTCCCTGCCGTGACGGGAGTCCTTCGCCGGTGGACGGGGTGTCGTCGCAGGACTTCCGGCGGGGCGCCGCTCCGGCCCCCGAAAAGGCGTAGGCCAACCGACAGGGGTTTGCGCCTCTTCCTGGCCGGCCGTCAGAGCTGTTGCGCGCGGCGCGAGTTGCCGCCGCGCTCCGGGCCTTGACGGGGACACGTCGATTCGCTTCAATCCGCCACACAGGTCCAGACCAATCGTGGCGCCGCGACAGGTCCGCCGAACCGTCCCCACCCCTCACCGGGAGGTCACGTGCGTTCCCGACACCGCCTGCTGGCGGGCCTCAGCGCGGCGTTGCTGGCCGCGGCCGCCGCAATCGCCCTGCCCAGCACCGCCCAAGCCGCGAATCTGATCGGCAACCCCGGTTTCGAGACCGGATCCCTGTCCGGCTGGTCCTGCACCGGCGGACTCGGCTCGGTCGTCAGCAGCCCCGTGCGCAGCGGCACGAAAGCACTCGCCGGAGCGGCGAGCACCAGTGACAACGCCAAGTGCACCCAGACCGTCCAGGTCCAGCCCAACACCGCGTACTCGCTCTCCGGCTGGGTGCGCGGCAACTACGTGTACCTCGGCGTCACCGGCGGCGCGTCCACCTGGACCCCGTCAGCCACCTCGTACACCCAGCTCACCGTCGGCTTCACCACCGGCGCCTCGCAGACCACCGCCGAGATCTACGTCCACGGCTGGTACGGCCAGGGCACCTACAACGCCGATGACATCAGCCTCGACGGACCCGGCGGCGGAGGCGGTGGCGACACCCAGGCGCCCACCACGCCCGGCAATCTGCGCTCCACCGGCAAGTCGTCCTCCAGCGTCTCGCTCGCGTGGAACGCCTCCACCGACAACGTCGGCGTCACCGGCTACGACGTCTACCGAGGCTCCACCCTCGCGACCACGGTGACCGGCACCAGTGCCACCGTCTCCGGCCTCGCGGCGAACACCTCGTACAGCTTCACCGTCCGCGCCCGCGACGCGGCCGGCAACGTCTCACCGGCCTCGTCCGCGGTCAGCGTGACCACCGATCCGGGCGGTGGTGGCGGCGGTGGCTTCAAGCAGGCCGCGCCCTACCTGTACCTCGGCTGGGGCGATCCGCCGAGCGCCACATCCGTGATGAGCGCCACCGGCGTCAAATGGTTCACCATGGCCTTCATCCTGTCCTCCGGCGGCTGCAACCCCGCCTGGGACGGCAACCGGCCGCTCACCGGCGGCACCGACCAGTCCACCATCAACGCGATCCGCGCCGCGGGCGGCGACATCGTCCCGTCCATCGGCGGCTGGAGCGGCAACAAGCTCGGCCCCAACTGCTCCACCCCCGAGGCGCTCGCCGGTGCCTACCAGCAGGTGATCAACGCGTACGGACTGAAGGCCATCGACGTCGACATCGAGAACACCGACGAGTTCGAGAACGAGGTCGTCCAGGACCGCATCCTCAACGCCCTGAAGATCGTCAAGCAGAACAACCCGGGCCTGAAGACCATCATCACCTTCGGCACCTCCACCACCGGCCCGACATGGTGGGGGAACCGGCTCATCGAGCGGTCCAACGCACTCCAGGCGAACATCGACGTCTTCACGATCATGCCGTTCGACTTCGGCGGCGGCGCCGACATGTACGGCAACACCGTGAACGCCACCGAGGGGCTCAAGGCCAAGCTCAGGAGCACCTTCGGCTGGGACGACACCACCGCCTACGCCCATATCGGCATCTCGGGCATGAACGGCCTCAGCGACCAGCAGGAGCTGACCAGCCCGGCGATCTGGACCCAGATCAAGGACTGGGCCAACTCCCACCACATCGCACGGCTGGCCTTCTGGTCGGTCAACCGCGACCGGCCCTGCCCCGGCGGCGGAGTGACCAGCAACTGCTCCGGAATCAGCCAGAACAACTGGCAGTTCACGTCCATCACCGCCGGATTCACCGGCTGAACCACTGCCCTGCCCGGGTGCCCCGCCACCGCGGGGCGCCCGGGCTTGCCCGCTTCTGGCTCAGGCCCGGACAGAGCAATACACCTAGGCCCTGTCCGGGCGATCTTGTCGGGGCCGCGACGACAGCTGCGGCACCTCGCTGCGTTGTCGGAGTCGCCCAAGTACGTCCAGTACGAGGGCGATCCTCCGCCTTGCGATGCACCGCATCTGACGCCGCGGCCTGTTCCTCGAAGATCGCCCGGACAGGGCCTAGGCGGCCTGAGCCGGAAGCTCCGGACGCAGCGGCCACGCCGGATCGACCGACTCGTCCGAACCGTTCCGCGCGAACCACGCCTGCAGACCGCGCGCCTGCGCCGCGTGCCACACCGCCTGCAGCGTGTGCAGCTCCGCCGGGGAGAGCCGCTCCAGGCGTGCGGCGAAACGCCGCCCCACCGCCCGTACGACCTCCAGCGCGGCGGTCGCGTCGGCCGCCGCGTCATGCGCCCCGTCCAGCTCGACCCCGTACTGCGCGCACAGATCCGTGAGCGTGCGCCGGCCCTTGCGGTAACGGTCCAGATGCTTGTCGAGGACCCGCGGGTCCAGGACGCACATCGGCACATGCTCCAGATAGTGCGAGAGCGACGAGGCCCGATGGCGGCGCAACTCGCGGTCGAGCAGCGTCAGATCGAACGGCGCGTTCATCACCACGAGAGGCCTGCCCGCCGCGCACTGCTCGGCCAGCGCCCGGCCTATCTCCTCCATCACCGGAGCCGGCCACCGGCCGTTGCGCTGCAGATGCTCGTCCGTGAGACCGTGCACGGCCGTGGCCTCCTCGGGCACCGGTATGCCCGGATTGACCAGCCAGCCGGTAACGCGCGCACGTCCTCCCGCCGAATCCTGGACGACGAGCGCCGCGGAGACGATGCGGTCCTCCTCGACGTCCACTCCTGTTGTCTCGGTGTCAAATGCGGCCAGGGGCCCCTCATACCATCGCGTCATCCCCGAACTCCTCGCCCATGCGTGGCAGATGGCGTGATCCCCCTGCCCGAATCGGTGATACCCGGCCTGTTTGCGCAGTACGCAAGCGGGTGACAACACAGATGACGGGACGTGAGGTTGACGGCCCGTCGTGTGAGCCGAAGGGGCACGCGGGCGTCGGAAGGGAGACTGCGAGGAACGCGCAGTCGAGCACGATCGACCGTCGGCAGACGCGTGAGCGCCCCGGAGGCGAACCGAGCACATCGGGGAAATCGATCGGCACAGCCCGGAAGGCAGACGGAGCCATGGCGCTCGCGCAGCCCGAACCGGGTGCGCTGCCCGAGCGGACCGTACCGCTGCGCGGGGCACTCGCCACCACCGCCTGCATGGAGACCCTGCAGGTGGGGTATCTGCACGCCGTCGCGGCAGCAGCCGGCTGCTCGCTGTCCCAGCCCTTCCCTGACAACGGGATCGACTGGCACGTCAGCCACAGCGCCCCCGGACACACCGTCGACGACGAAGTGACCATCAAGGTGCAGTTGAAGGCCACCTACCAGATCCCGCCGCACCCACCCGGGCGGTCGTTCTCCTTCACGCTCGACAACGAACACCTGGTGAAGCTGGCCCGCACACCCGTGTCGGTCCACAAGATCCTCGTCGTCATGATCGTGCCGAGGACCCGCGAGGAATGGCTGCGCGCCAGCCACGACCGGCTCGATCTGCGGCACTGCTGCTACTGGACCAACCTGGCCGGCCACCCGGTGACGGGCCGGCGCAGGACCACCGTGCGGATCCCGACCGCGCGCATCTTCGACGACCGGGCGCTCTGCGAGATCATGACCCGGGTCGGGGTGGGAGGCAGACCGTGATGCACCGCCCGATCGACGAACCCGTACAGCCGCACTCCGGCTCCCACCCGCTGCCGCATCCGCATCCGCTGCCGCTCCCACTGCCGGACGACGTGCCCGCGCCCTGGTACGGCAGCGAGGGGCCCGACCCCGCGCATGTCGACCCCCTCGTGCTGGGCGCGCTGCTCGACCGGCACGGCTGGCGGCGGCGCGGCGGCGCGGCGGGACGGTACGCCCGATGGACCCCGCCCGGTCCGGCCTCCGGGAGCACGAGCCTGCTCGTTCCGGAGAGCCGGGCCTTCCCCGACTGCGAGGACCTGCTGGGTGAGGCGCTCACGGCCCTCGCCCGCTCCGCCGCGCCCTCCGCCCGCGAGGTGCTCGTCGGCCTCGCCGTCCCCAGCGACGAGATCCGCTGGTGGCGCGACGTACCACAGGGTCCCTCGGGCGCGGTGGCCTGGACCGTCCAGGAACAGCTGAGGTCCGCGGCCCGGCAACTGCTGCTCGCCGGCGCGCTCGCCGCCCGCGGCCGGGCCGGGTACTACGGGGCGCGCCACCGCCGGCAGGCGCAGGCGGCACTGGAGGGTGTGCTCGTCGGGCCGGCGCCCGGCGGCCGCGGGCTCACCGCCTTCGTTCCTGTGGAGCCCGGCCGCTCCGTCGTCGTACGCCTCCACCAAGCGCTGCACGCCACCCGCGAAGCCGTCGACTACCAGCGCGCGACCGGCGGGATGGAGGCCTTCGACACCGCGGTCGAGGCCGGGGTCAGCCGCGAGCTGACGGAGGCGGTCGTCGCACTGGTGCGCGGCGCCGAGGGGGCGCGGATCGCCCTGGCCTGGTCACCCGCGGCCGGGGTGCCCGAAGGCTGCGCGGCGCGACCGGAGCCCATCGAGTTCTCGCCGGGCGATCTGCCCGCGCTGCGCGCGGCCGGCGCCCGGTATCTGCGCGACGAGCCGTCCGTACCCGTCCGGGTCACCGGCGCGGTGGTACGGATGCGGCGCTCCGGCCCGCGCGGCGAGGGGACCGTACGGCTGCGGGTGCTCGCGGGCGCGGAGGTACCGCATGTACGGGCCGTCCTCGACGAGGAGTCGTACCGCATCGCCGGACACGCCCATCTAGTCGGGCTCCCCATCCGGGTCATCGGCCGGCTGGAGAGCCGCGGCGGCTTCCGCCGGCTCACCGACGCGACGGGTGTGGTGCCGGTGCAGGTGGACGAGGCGGAGCGGGACCGGCTGATGAAGGCGCTCCACGAGAACCTCGACTTCTTCGAAGAAGCGTGCGGCGGCGACGACTGACGACTGACGGGGCTCCTGGGGCTCCGCCCCGGGCCCCGGACGCCCTTCGGGCGGGTTTCGCAGCGCGCCGGCGCCGCCGGGTGGGCCGGTGTGCCCGGCCTCGAGCGCCGGAAGAGCCAGGAATGATCCGGGCTGGAGGTCCCCTGTGCCCGCAGTGCGCAGGGGAGTAGGGGAGATCGAGGCGCGGGGGACGGGGCGTTGCAGCGGCTCGCCCCCGGGGAAACCGTTTCGCGAGCGGCCTGCACGGCTCGGTAGCATGGCGTAATGCATGCGCGATGTGTCCGTGCGTGCTCCCCCTCAGACAGGAGAGACCGGTGTCAGACGTCCGTGTGATCATCCAACGCGATTCCGAGCGGGAAGAGCGAGTGGTGACCACGGGCACCACGGCAGCCGAGCTCTTCGCCGGCGAGCGCACCGTGATCGCCGCGCGGATCGCGGGGGACCTGAAGGACCTCGCGTACCAGGTGAAGGACGGCGAGGCCGTCGAGCCCGTCGAGATCTCGTCCGAGGACGGCCTCAACATCCTGCGGCACTCCACCGCGCATGTCATGGCGCAGGCCGTGCAGGAGCTGTTCCCGGAGGCCAAGCTCGGCATCGGCCCGCCGGTCCGTGACGGCTTCTACTACGACTTCGACGTCGCGAAGCCGTTCACCCCCGAGGATCTCAAGGCCATCGAGAAGAAGATGCAGGAGATCCAGAAGCGCGGCCAGCGCTTCTCGCGGCGCGTCGTCACCGACGAGGCCGCCCGCGAGGAGCTCGCCGACGAGCCGTACAAGCTGGAGCTCATCGGGATCAAGGGCTCCGCGTCGACCGACGACGGCGCGAATGTCGAGGTGGGCGGCGGCGAGCTGACCATCTACGACAACCTGGACGCCAAGACCGGCGAGCTGTGCTGGAAGGACCTCTGCCGCGGTCCCCACCTGCCCACCACCCGCAACATCCCGGCGTTCAAGCTCATGCGCAACGCGGCGGCGTACTGGCGCGGCAGCGAGAAGAACCCGATGCTGCAGCGCATCTACGGCACCGCCTGGCCGTCCAAGGAAGAGCTGAAGGCCCACCTGGACTTCCTCGCCGAGGCCGAGAAGCGCGACCACCGCAAGCTGGGCAACGAGCTGGACCTGTTCTCCTTCCCGGACGAGGTCGGCTCCGGTCTCGCGGTCTTCCACCCCAAGGGCGGCGTCATCCGCCGGGTCATGGAGGACTACTCGCGCAAGCGCCACGAGGAGCACGGCTACGAGTTCGTGTACTCGCCGCACGCGACCAAGGGCAAGCTGTTCGAGAAGTCGGGCCACCTGGACTGGTACGCCGAGGGCATGTACCCGCCCATGCAGCTCGACGAGGGCGTGGACTACTACCTCAAGCCCATGAACTGCCCGATGCACAACCTGATCTTCGACTCGCGCGGGCGTTCCTACCGTGAACTGCCGCTGCGCCTCTTCGAGTTCGGCACCGTGTACCGGTACGAGAAGTCGGGCGTCGTGCACGGCCTCACCCGGGCCCGCGGCTTCACCCAGGACGACGCGCACATCTACTGCACCAAGGAGCAGATGGCGGAGGAGCTGGACACCACGCTCACCTTCGTCCTCGACCTGCTGCGCGACTACGGTCTGACCGACTTCTACCTGGAGCTGTCCACCAAGGACCCGGAGAAGTTCGTCGGCTCCGACGAGGTCTGGGAGGAGGCCACCGAGGCGCTGCGGCAGGTGGCCGAGAAGCAGGGCCTCCCGCTCACCCCCGACCCGGGCGGCGCGGCCTTCTACGGCCCGAAGATCTCCGTCCAGGCGAAGGACGCGATCGGCCGTACCTGGCAGATGTCCACGGTCCAGCTCGACTTCAACCTGCCGGAGCGCTTCAACCTGGAGTACACCGGCCCCGACGGCACCAAGCACCGCCCGGTCATGATCCACCGTGCGCTGTTCGGCTCCATCGAGCGCTTCTTCGCGGTGCTGCTCGAGCACTACGCGGGTGCCTTCCCGGCGTGGCTGGCGCCCGTCCAGGCGCTGGGCATCCCGATCGGCGACGCTCACGTCCCGTATCTGCAGGAGTTCGCCGCCAAGGCGAGGAAGCAGGGGCTGCGCGTCGAGGTGGACGCCTCCTCGGACCGTATGCAGAAGAAGATCCGCAACGCCCAGAAGCAGAAGGTGCCCTTCATGGTCATCGCGGGCGACGAGGACATGGAGAACGGCGCGGTGTCCTTCCGTTACCGCGACGGTTCCCAGGAGAACGGCATTCCGGTCGACGAGGCCATCGCCAAGATCGCGAAGGTTGTCGAGGAGCGCGCCGAGATCTGAGCAGGGAAGCGGGCTTCAGGAAGCGGGCTTCAGGAAGGGGCCCCCGGAGGACGTCATTCCTCCGGGGGCCCCTTCTCGTCCTCCCGCGTGAAGACCTGCACCAGCCAGGACGAGAACGAACCGGTCACGGCGCCGAGCAGGGCCAGCCCGCACATCATCATCCCCACCGCGATGATCCGCCCCGTCCTGGTCACCGGCGTCACGTCCCCGTACCCGACCGTGGTCAGCGTCGCGCTCGCCCACCACAGGGAATCCCCGAAGGTACGGATCGTCGCCCCCGGCGCCGAGCGCTCCGCCTGGTAGACGGTGAGAGCGCCGGAGTAGCCCAGCAGGATCGCCGTCACCCCGGCGTACGCGATCACCCGTGCGTACAGGCTCAGCCGAGCGCGGTCCCGCCGCCGCTGCACCGCCGTGTACACCTTGACCAGGCGCAGGGGGCGCAGCAGCGGCAGGGCGAGGACCAGGGTGTCCAGCCAGTGCGCCCGAAGGAACCGGTGCAGTCGCTGACCGCTCAGGCGCAGGCGCATCGCGTAGTCGGCGGCGAAGACGAGCCACATCAGCAGCATCAGTGCGAGCGCGAGGTTCCGCCAGATCACGTCCACGCCGGTGGCCAGCACCCGTACCGAGTACCCGGCCAGGAACAGCAGGGAGCACCAGAACAGGGGCAGCTCGGTGCGCTGCTCCCATCGCTGCAGCGGGGTGTCTGCTTCGGCCTCCATCGGCCCAGGATCTACGGGAGCCGACCAGGTCCGCCCCGGCGACACGCTCCGGACGGGCGAAGTCATATGCTGCACCACATGACGAGTGAGCCGGAGCAGCAGATCGGAGTCGGCATCCAGGACGCCTTCCAGCGCCTGTGGACGCCCCATCGGATGGCCTACATCCAGGGCGAGAACAAGCCGACCGGGCCCGGGGCCGAAGACGGCTGTCCCTTCTGCTCCATCCCCGCCAAGTCCGACGAGGACGGACTCGTCATAGCACGCGGCGACAGCGTGTACGCCGTGCTCAACCTGTACCCGTACAACGGCGGGCATCTGATGGTGGTGCCCTACCGGCACGTCGCCGACTACACGGACCTCGACGAGCCGGAGACCGCCGAACTCGCCGCGTTCACCAAGCGGGCGATGACGGCGCTGCGGACGGCCTCCGGGGCGCACGGCTTCAACATCGGCATGAACCAGGGCACCGTCGCCGGGGCCGGCATCGCGGCCCATCTGCACCAGCACGTCGTGCCGCGCTGGGGCGGCGACACCAACTTCATGCCGGTCGTCGGCCACACCAAGGTGCTGCCCCAACTCCTCGCCGACACCCGGAAGATGCTCGCGGACGCCTGGCCGCCGGCGTAACGCCGCCGTACGACACAGCCCGCGGCGCACCTCCTGCGGCCCTGGGCAAGGGTCCGGGCCTGATCCACCGGACAGCCCTACGCGTCGTAGGCGTCTGCCTTGCGCGGCGACGCGTCCTGCACCAGACCGCTGACGATCATGGACCGGTTGCTGAAGCGCTCGGTGTTCACACCGTTCTCCTCCAGCACCTTCATCGCGGCCGCGTGCGTCACCCGCAGCACCGGCGTCGCCGCGCGCATCGCGTCGTCCGCCATGAAACGGTGCCGCCAGGGCTGCTCCGCCCAGGCGTGCCGCAGCCCGAACGGCTCGGGGAGCACCAGCTTCCCGCCGAGGAAGTCGAGCAGCGGCGGATACCAGGTGAAGGGCGCCCGGACCGCGAGCCGCACCACCTCGCGCGTCTCCACCAGCGGTAGATGCCGCTCGACGGTCTCCCAGAACCGCACGGTCTTCGCCACCTCGACCGTCTTGGGCGTCGGCTTGGTGGTGAACAGGGAGTGGACCGGGCCGAGCGCGTGGCCGGTCACCTCGATGCGCAGCGTCTCGTACAGCACCGTCACCGTGATCATCATGGTGATCACCAGCTGGCCGTCCCACAGGGTGAACTGCACGCCCAGATAGTGGCGGTTCCCGCTGCCGAACTGCTGGTGGTCGCAGATCCGCTGTATCTCGTGGCGCTTCACCTGGAACGTGTCCACGTCCTGGCCCTCGGGCCGGGCGACCTCCTTCGCGCCCTCCCCGACCGGCACCACGATCCAGTGCTTCACGGACGGCTTGGGGAAGCCCCCCGTATGCAGCGGGCCGCGCTGCAGCAGCGTCAGCTGGTCGTGAATGACCTTGATGACGTCCCAGCTGCGGAACTGGTGGAACTCCTTGCCCGGCTCCTTGGCCACCAGCTCCTCGGCGAGCTGCCAGCTGCCCCAGCGGGTGCCCATGCCGAGTATTCCCTTGGGGCCGGCGTAGAAGACCGAATTCGACTGCTGCTCGGCCGTGAGCTTCTCCAGGGCCTGGCGCAGCTGCTCGGCGGCCGTCTCGTTCGGATTGCCGGGGACGGCCTCGGGAACCTTGGCTCCGATGGCGCCCCCGGTGAGCAGACTCTCCCAGCGCTCCCGCATGTCCTTCGCGGTGGACTCGCAGATCCGCTTCGCCAGCAGCCAGCCGATGACCGGGGCGACGATCATCCCGCGCAGGTAGTACGCCCAGAGGCCGGTGAACGGCAGCCGGATCAGAAAGATCACCGCCAGGCCGGCGACGGCGACCAGCAGCGCCGTGCCGAGCGCGCCCGCGCGCTTGTCCTGCGCCCCCGCGATCGTCCGCCGCAGCTGGAAGATACCCATCCACAGCAGCAGTCCGGGCAGGAACAGCAACCCGAACAGCACCATGACCGCGGTCAGCCGTGCATCCCGCTCCTTGCGGATCCTGGTCGCCGCGAGCGCGTGCTCCACCACCGCCTGCGGCTCGGTGCCGAACGACTGGATGAGCGGCTTACGGGCCCCGCCCAGCATCCGCACCTGCACGGCCCGCGAGAAGGCCTCGCCCAGATTCGGCTCGAAGAGCGAGAACTTGCCCTTCTTCACCGTCGACTCGTGCCACTCGTTGTTGGCCTTGAGTATCTCGTCGACCGGGGTGTCACGGTACGCGGCGGACGCGAGGGCGTGGGTCGCGGCCGTCTGGCCGGCCGAGCCCTGCAGCGGGACCTGCGCCCCGGGAGAGAAATCGAATGCCTGGTCCGCCACTGCCGCCCCCATCGCCGCCACCGTCCGCACTGCGGCCTGTTCCCAACTACCGCGCCCCGCACACCTTCTGAGCTGGGCACCCCAGCGTAACCGGGCACCGGCCCACCCGTCAGCACCACCTGAAATGCTCACCCGGGAGAGGGCCACGCCCCGAAGTGCCGCCCGCCGCAAGGGAACACGGCGGGCGGCACCGGGGCGACACCGGGCGGTGCCGGGGGCCGCACTCCCGACTAGGCCCTGTCCGGGCGATCTTGTCGGGGCCGCGACGACAGCTACGGCACCTCGCTGCGTTGTCGGAGTCGCCCAAGTACGTCCAGTACGAGGGCGATCTCCCCCAGCTACCGCTGGGAGGTGCCCCCACCGCCTTGCGATGCACCGCATCTGACGCCGCGGCCTGTTCCTCGAAGATCGCCCGGACGGGGCCTAGGTGCCGGATTCCGCCTGTTCACGGATCTTGTCCGCGAGCTGCGGAGGCATCGCCTCATGCCGCGCGTACGAGCGGTCGAAGCGGCCCGTGCCGTGCGAGATGGACCGCAGATCCACCGCGTACCGTCCGATCTCGATCTCCGGCACCTCGGCCCGTACCAGTGTCCGGCCGGGCCCCGCCTGTTCGGTGCCGACCACACGGCCGCGCCGCCCCGACAGATCGCTCATCACCGGACCGACGTACTCGTCGGGCACCATGACCTGCACCTCGGCCACCGGCTCCAGCAGGTGGATCCGTACCTCGGCCGCCGCCTCGCGCAGCGCCAGCGCGCCCGCGGTCTGGAACGCGGCGTCGGACGAGTCCACGGAGTGTGCCTTGCCGTCCAGCAACGTCACCCGGACGTCGACCAGCGGATAGCCGGCCGCCACACCACGGGCCGCCTGCGCGCGGATCCCCTTCTCCACGGACGGGATGAACTGCCGGGGCACCGCGCCGCCCACGACCTTGTCGACGAACTCGACACCGGAGCCGGGCGGCAGCGGTTCGACCTCGATCTCGCAGATCGCGTACTGCCCGTGGCCGCCGGACTGCTTCACATGCCGGCCGCGCCCGGCCGACCGCTCGCCGAACGTCTCCCGCAGCGACACCTTGTGGGGGACCACATCGACCTGGACCCCGTAGCGGGTGCGCAGCCGCTCCAGGGCCACGTCCATATGGGCCTCGCCCAGGCACCACAGCACGACCTGGTGCGTGTCCTTGTTCTGTTCGAGCCGCATCGTCGGATCCTCGGCGACCAGCCGTGCCAGACCCTGCGAGAGCCGGTCCTCGTCCGCCTTGCTGTGCGCCTGGATGGCCAGCGGCAGCAGCGGGTCCGGCATCGCCCACGGCTCCATCAGCAGCGGATCGTCCTTCGCGGAGAGGGTGTCCCCGGTCTCGGCCCGCGACAGTTTCGCGACGCACGCGAGATCGCCCGCGATGCAGTGGCCGACCGTGCGCTGCTGCTTGCCGAACGGCTGGGACAGCGCGCCGACGCGCTCGTCGACGTCATGGTCCTCATGCCCGCGGTCCTCGAGGCCGTGGCCGGACACATGCACCGTCTCGTCCGGGCGCAGCGTGCCCGAGAAGACCCGGACCAGCGACAGGCGTCCGACATACGGGTCGGAGGCGGTCCTGACCACCTCGGCGACCAGCGGCCCTGCCGGATCGCAGCTGATCTTCGGGCCCGCCTTGCCCGCCGGGGTGGTGACCACCGGGGCCTCCCGCTCCAGCGGGGTCGGGAACCCGCCGGTGATCAGCTCCAGCAGCTCGACCGTGCCGAGGCCCTGCTTCCCGCCGTCGGAGGGGGGTGCCGCGGCGAGCACGGGATGGAAGACGCCCCGCGCGACGGCCTTCTCCAGGTCGTCGATGAGCGTCTTGACGTCGATCTCCTCACCGCCGAGATAGCGGTCCATGAGGGTCTCGTCCTCGCTCTCCGCGATGATCCCCTCGATGAGCCGGTTGCGTGCCTCCTCGATGAGCGGCAGCTGGTCGGGGCCGGGAGGCGTCTCCGTACGCTCTCCGGACGAGTAGTCGAACAGCTTCTGCGACAGGAGCCCGATCAGTCCGGTGACCGGGGCGTGTCCGTCCGCCCCCTCGGGACCGTTCAGGGGCAGATAGAGCGGCAGTACGGCGTCGGGATCGTCGCCGCCGAAGATCTGCCCGCAGACCCGGGTGAGCTCCTCGTAGCCGGTGCGCGCCGTCTCCAGGTGGGTGACCACGATCGCCCGGGGCATCCCGACCGCGGCGCACTCCTCCCACACCATGCGCGTCGAACTCGCGACGGCGTCGGCCTCCTGGGCGGCCGACACAACGAAAAGGGCCGCGTCCGCGGCTCGCAGACCGGCCCTGAGTTCCCCGACGAAGTCGGCGTATCCGGGGGTGTCCAGCAGATTGATCTTGTACCCGCCCCATTCCACCGGTACGAGGCTGAGCTGTACGGAACGTTGCTGGCGGTGCTCGATCTCGTCGTAGTCGGAGACCGTGCCGCCGTCCTCGACCCGGCCCGCCCGGTTGAGTGCTCCAGTGGCCAGCGCGAGAGCCTCGACCAGCGTCGTCTTGCCCGATCCACTGTGGCCGACCAGCACCACATTCCGAACGGATGTCGGCCGGTCGGCCGTCGTCGCCCTGCCGGCGGCTCCGGGCTGTGCGTTCGCCTTGTCGCCCATGATTCGTTCCTCCCGACTGCTTGCACGGTGAGGTGAGGGCGCGGACCGGGGGAGCCGCGATGGGGGGTACCCCCGGCCGGAGTCCGGGGGGCTCCGGCGATGCCCGCGGTTGTCTTTCGAGCTTTCCACTCCCGTCACGGTGCGTCCATACGTCGTACGCGACCGGGCCAGGCCGCTGGCGTGGAACGTGCCTGGCTACGATGGGCCAGCCGGTGGCCGTTGGGGCCGCGCGGCCCACCGACCCCTCGGGAAGGCCATGCTGAACAAGTACGCGCGTGCGTTTTTCACGCGTGTCCTCACACCGTTCGCCGCGTTTCTGCTCCGCCGCGGAGTGACTCCCGACGCCGTCACGCTCGTCGGCACGGCCGGAGTCGTGGCGGGCGCACTGGTCTTCTTCCCGCGCGGAGAGTTCTTCTGGGGGACCATCGTCATTACCCTGTTCGTCTTCTCTGACCTCGTCGACGGGAACATGGCGCGCCAGGCCGGGACCTCCAGCCGCTGGGGCGCCTTCCTCGACTCGACCCTGGACCGGGTCGCCGACAGTGCCATCTTCGGCGGATTCGCGCTGTGGTACGCGGGCAAGGGCGACGACAATGTGCTGTGTGCGGTCGCCATCTTCTGTCTGGCGAGCGGTCAGGTCGTCTCGTACACGAAGGCGCGCGGCGAGTCGATCGGACTGCCGGTCGCGGTGAACGGGCTGGTGGAGCGGGCGGAACGGCTGGTGATCTCGCTGGTCGCGGCGGGGCTCGCCGGGCTGCACGGATTCGGCGTACCCGGCATCGAGATCCTGCTGCCGATCGCGCTGTGGATCGTGGCGGTGGGCTCGCTGGTGACGCTGGGGCAGCGGGTGGTGACGGTACGCCGGGAGGCGGCGGAAGCGGACGCCGGGACCTCTCCGCACGGGACCTCGCAGGGGAGTGGGGCATGAGCGCTGCCAAGGAGCGGCTGACCGACGCGCTGTACGGACTGGGCTGGGGGACGGTCAAAAAGCTCCCGGAGCCGGTGGCCGCCGCGCTGGGCCGCAAGATCGCCGACACCGCGTGGAAGCGGCGCGGCAAGGGCGTGCTGCGTCTCGAGGCCAATCTGGCCCGGGTGGTCCCCGACGCGGGACCGGAGCGGCTCGCCGAGCTGTCGAAGGCCGGTATGCGCTCCTACATGCGGTACTGGATGGAGTCCTTCCGCCTGCCGGCCTGGAGCCAGGAGCGGGCCAAGACCAGCTTCGACCCCACCGGCGTCCACCATCTGACCGACGCGATGGCCGCCGGCAAGGGCGTCGTCCTCGCCCTTCCGCACCTCGCCAACTGGGACGTCGCGGGGATCTGGGTCACCCGTGCCCTGGGCTTCCCGTTCACCACGGTCGCCGAGCGGCTCAAGCCGGAGACCCTCTACGACCGGTTCGTCGCCTACCGCGAGTCGCTGGGCATGGAGGTCCTGCCGCACACCGGCGGCTCCGCCTTCGGCACGCTCGCCCGGCGGCTGCGTGACGGGGGCATGGTCTGCCTGGTCGCCGACCGCGACCTGTCCGCCTCGGGCGTCGAGGTGAAGTTCTTCGGCGAGACGGCCCGGATGCCCGCGGGGCCCGCGCTGCTCGCCCTGCAGACCGGCGCCCCGCTGCTCCCCGTGACCCTCTGGTACGACGAGACCTCGGTCATGAAGGGCCGCATCCACGCGCCCCTCGACGTACCCGAGACAGGTACGCGGGCCGAAAAGACGTCTGTGATGACACAGGCGCTGGCAGATGCCTTCGCCACGGGAATCGCCGACCACCCGGAGGACTGGCACATGCTGCAGCGGCTGTGGCTCGCCGACCTGGAACACCCGGGGGAGCGGCAGACGTGAGGATCGGCATCGTCTGCCCCTACTCGTGGGATGTGCCCGGTGGTGTCCAGTTCCACATCAGGGACCTCGCGGACCATCTGATCCGGCTCGGGCACGAGGTGTCCGTCCTCGCCCCTGCGGACGACGACACGCCGCTGCCGCCGTACGTCGTCTCGGCGGGACGGGCCGTGCCCGTGCCGTACAACGGCTCGGTCGCCCGGCTCAACTTCGGCTTCCTGTCCGCGGCGCGGGTGCGGCGCTGGCTGCACGACGGCACGTTCGACGTGATCCACATCCATGAGCCGGCCTCGCCGTCGCTGGGGCTGCTGTCCTGCTGGGCGGCGCAGGGGCCGATCGTTGCCACGTTCCACACGTCGAATCCGCGCTCGCGGGCGATGATCGCGGCGTACCCGATCCTGCAGCCTGCGCTGGAGAAGATCAGCGCGCGGATCGCGGTGAGCGAGTACGCGCGCCGGACGCTCGTGGAGCACCTGGGCGGTGACGCGGTCGTGATCCCGAACGGGGTGGACGTCGACTTCTTCGCCAGGGCCGAGCCGAAGGCGGAGTGGCAGGGAGACACGCTCGGGTTCATCGGCCGGATCGACGAGCCGCGCAAGGGTCTGCCGGTGCTGATGAAGGCCCTTCCGAAGATCTTCGCCGAGCGGCCGGCGACGCGGCTGCTGGTGGCGGGCCGTGGCGACGAGGAGGAGGCGGTCGCCTCCCTCCCCGAGGAGATGCGCTCGCGGGTGGAGTTCCTCGGGATGGTCAGCGACGAGGACAAGGCGCGGCTGCTGCGCAGCGTCGATGTGTACGTCGCGCCCAACACGGGCGGCGAGAGCTTCGGGATCATCCTCGTCGAGGCGCTGTCGGCGGGCGCGCCGGTCCTCGCGTCCGACCTCGACGCGTTCGCCCAGGTCCTGGACCAGGGCGCGGCGGGCGAACTCTTCGCCAACGAGGACGCGGACGCGCTGGCCGAGGCGGCGCTCCGGCTGCTGGGCTCCCCGGAGCGCCGCGCGGAACTCCGTGACCGGGGCAGCGCGCACGTCCGGCGCTTCGACTGGTCGACGGTGGGCGCGGACATTCTCGCGGTCTACGAGACGGTGACGGACGGCGCGGCGTCGGTCGCGGCGGACGAACGTCCGGGGTTGCGCGCGCGCTTCGGACTCGCGCGGGACTGAGGCTCCCCGGAGGGGGCTGGGCGGTCCCGTCGCGTGTGCCAGCCGTGGCCTGGGCCGGGTGTTCGTGCGGCGCGGAGCTGCCGCGGGGGGGTCGGGGGCGTCAGCCCCCGTGAACCCTTCCCCCGGAGGGGGCTGGGGGCGAAGCCCCCAGTTCCGGGAAGGGGCGGGGTGGGGGAAACGCACCTGCCGGCGCGGCCAGCCGGGCGCGGGCCCCCGGCCCGCAGAGCCTCCCCCGCACGGGGCCGGGGGGCACAGACCCCGGAGGTCAAGGCACCGGTAGCCTTGCCGCCCGTGACCGCAACCTTGATCTGGACACTCGTCGGGCTCATCGCCATCGGGCTGTACCTCAGCTGGACCGCCGGACGGCTCGACCGGCTGCACGCGCGGATCGACGCCGCCCGCGCCGCGCTGGACGCCCAGCTGGTGCGGAGGGCATCGGTCACGCAGGAGCTCGCGACGTCCGGCGTGCTGGATCCGGCCGCGTCGATCGTCCTGTACGAGGCCGCGCACGCGGCGCGCCAGGCCGAGGAGGAGCAGCGCGAAGTCGCCGAGAGCGAGCTGAGCCAGGCACTGAGGGCGGTCTTCGCGGAGCAGGCACAGGTGGACGCGGTCCGGGAGGCCCCGGGCGGCGAGGACGCCGCCGGGGAGCTGGCGGCGGCGGTGCGGCGCGTACCCATGGCGCGGCGGTTCCACAACGACGCCGTACGCGCCGCGAGGGCGCTGCGGCGGCACCGTAAGGTGCGGTGGTTCCGGCTCGCCGGACACGCCCCGTTCCCCCTCGCGTTCGAGATGGACGACGAGCCTCCCGCGGCGCTCGCGGACCGCCCGGGATCCTGAAAACGAGCCACGGGCTCCCCATTGGCCCTTGCTGTGGACTGGTCGCGGAGGGTTTGCTCTCGGTGCACCAACCCGTCACATCCGAGTGAGGTCGATCCGTGAGCACGCTTCCCACCCCCCCGCAGGCCCCCGAGACCGGCACCGCGCGCGTCAAGCGCGGCATGGCCGAGCAGCTCAAGGGCGGCGTGATCATGGACGTGGTCAACGCCGAGCAGGCGAAGATCGCCGAGGACGCGGGCGCCGTCGCCGTCATGGCCCTGGAGCGGGTCCCGGCCGACATCCGCAAGGACGGCGGCGTGGCCCGGATGTCCGACCCGAACATGATCGAGGAGATCATCGAGGCGGTCTCCATCCCGGTCATGGCCAAGTCCCGGATCGGCCACTTCGTCGAGGCCCAGGTCCTGCAGTCCCTCGGTGTCGACTACATCGACGAGTCCGAGGTGCTGACCCCGGCCGACGAGGTCAACCACTCCGACAAGTGGGCGTTCACGACCCCGTTCGTGTGCGGCGCCACCAACCTGGGCGAGGCCCTGCGCCGGATCGCCGAGGGCGCGGCCATGATCCGCTCGAAGGGCGAGGCCGGCACCGGCAACGTCGTCGAGGCCGTCCGCCACCTGCGCCAGATCAAGAACGAGATCGCCAAGCTGCGCGGCTTCGACAACAACGAGCTGTACGCCGCCGCCAAGGAGCTGCGCGCCCCGTACGAGCTCGTCGCCGAGGTGGCCCAGCTCGGCAAGCTGCCGGTCGTGCTGTTCTCCGCCGGTGGTGTCGCCACGCCGGCCGACGCCGCGCTGATGCGCCAGCTCGGCGCCGAGGGCGTCTTCGTCGGCTCCGGCATCTTCAAGTCCGGCGACCCGGCCAAGCGCGCCGCCGCCATCGTGAAGGCCACCACCTTCTACGACGACCCGAAGATCATCGCGGACGCCTCCCGCAACCTGGGCGAGGCCATGGTCGGCATCAACTGCGACACCCTGCCCGAGGCCGAGCGCTACGCGAACCGCGGCTGGTAAGCACCCATGAGCACCCCCCTGATCGGAGTCCTGGCTCTCCAGGGCGACGTACGGGAGCACCTGATCGCCCTGGCCGCGGCTGATGCCGTGGCCAGGCCGGTCCGGCGCCCCGACGAGCTCGCCGAGGTCGACGGCCTCGTCATACCGGGCGGCGAGTCCACCACCATCTCCAAGCTGGCCCATCTCTTCGGCATGATGGAGCCGCTGCGTGAGCGGGTGCGCGCCGGGATGCCGGTGTACGGTACCTGCGCCGGCCTGATCATGCTCGCCGAGAAGATCCTCGACCCGCGCTCGGGCCAGGAGACGATCGGCGGCATCGACATGATCGTGCGCCGCAACGCCTTCGGCCGGCAGAACGAGTCGTTCGAGGCCGCTGTCGCGGTCAAGGGCATCGACGGCGACCCCGTCGAGGGCGTCTTCATCCGGGCCCCGTGGGTCGAGTCCGTGGGCGCCACGGCCGAGGTGCTCGCCGAGCACGGCGGTCACATCGTCGCCGTACGGCAGGGCAACGCGCTGGCCACCTCGTTCCACCCGGAACTGACGGGGGACCACCGCGTGCACGCCCTGTTCGTGGACATGGTGCGCGCCGCGCACTGACCAGGTCCCGGTAGGATCACAGGCGAACGCAGCAGAGATTGGTTACGCGAAGGAGACAGGCAGATGTCCGGCCACTCTAAATGGGCCACGACGAAGCACAAGAAGGCCGTGATCGACGCCAAGCGCGGCAAGCTCTTCGCGAAGCTGATCAAGAACATCGAGGTTGCGGCCCGTACGGGCGGCGCCGACGTCGACGGCAACCCGACCCTCTTCGACGCCATCCAGAAGGCGAAGAAGAGCTCGGTTCCGAACAAGAACATCGACTCCGCGGTCAAGCGTGGCGCCGGCCTCGAGGCCGGTGGCGCCGACTACGAGACGATCATGTACGAGGGTTACGGCCCGAACGGTGTCGCGGTGCTCATCGAGTGCCTCACCGACAACCGCAACCGCGCCGCCTCCGACGTCCGTGTCGCCATGACCCGCAACGGCGGCTCCATGGCCGACCCCGGCTCGGTGTCGTATCTCTTCAATCGCAAGGGCGTTGTCGTTCTGCCCAAGGCAGAACTGTCCGAGGACGACGTGCTCGGCGCGGTCCTGGACGCGGGCGCCGAGGAGGTCAACGACCTCGGCGAGAACTTCGAGGTCATCAGCGAGGCCACCGACCTCGTCGCGGTCCGCACCGCGCTGCAGGAGGCCGGCATCGACTACGACTCGGCCGAGGCCAACTTCGTCCCGACCATGCAGGTCGAGCTGGACGAGGAGGGTGCGCGCAAGATCTTCAAGCTGATCGACGCGCTGGAGGACAGCGACGACGTGCAGAACGTCTTCGCCAACTTCGATGTCTCGGACGACGTCATGGAGAAGGTCGACGCCTGATCCGGCCGCCGGACCGGCTGCTCAACGGGCTTCGTACGACGGGCCGACGGGGACACACCCCGTCGGCCCGTCGCGTTGTCAGAGGCAGCGGTTAGTCTGACGACCGCAACCATGGATTGCGCAGCCAGGACGGCGAGTGGCCGGCTCCGCGAGAGCGGCGGGGGTTCAGCCGCAAAGAGGGGAGGGGTGGCGCGTGCGCGTGCTGGGGGTGGATCCGGGGCTGACCCGGTGCGGAATCGGCGTGGTCGAAGGCGTCGCGGGCCGCCCGCTGACGATGCTCGGCGTCGGTGTCGTGCGCACCCCCGCCGATGCGGACATCGGCCACCGGCTGCTCGCCATCGAGCGCGGCATAGAGGAATGGCTGGATGCTCACCGGCCCGAACTGGTCGCGGTGGAGCGGGTGTTCAGCCAGCACAATGTGCGTACGGTCATGGGTACGGCCCAGGCCAGCGCAGTCGCCATGCTCTGCGCCGCCCGCCGCGGCCTGCCCGTCGCCCTGCACACCCCGAGCGAGGTCAAGGCCGCCGTCACCGGCAGTGGCCGCGCCGACAAGGCGCAGGTCGGCGCGATGGTGACGCGGCTGCTGCGGCTCGCCGCCCCGCCGAAACCCGCCGACGCGGCCGATGCCCTCGCCCTCGCCATCTGTCACATCTGGCGGGCCCCTGCCCAGAACCGGCTCCAGCAGGCCGTCGCCCTGCACGCAGCGAAAGGCCGCACTTCATGATCGCCTTTGTGAGCGGCCCGGTGGCCGCCCTCGCCCCCACCACCGCCGTGATCGAGGTCGGCGGCGTCGGCATGGCCGTCCAGTGCACGCCGAACACCCTGTCGGAGCTGAGGATCGGTCAGGAGGCCAGGCTCGCCACGTCGTTGGTCGTGAGAGAGGACTCCCTCACGCTCTACGGATTCGCGGACGACGACGAGCGGCAGGTCTTCGAGCTGCTCCAGACCGCGAGCGGTGTCGGCCCGCGCCTCGCCCAGGCGATGCTCGCCGTGCACAGCCCGGACGCGCTGCGGCGCGCGGTCGCGACCGACGACGAGAAGGCGCTGACCGCCGTCCCCGGTATCGGCAAGAAGGGCGCCCAGAAGCTGCTGCTCGAGCTGAAGGACCGGCTCGGTGAACCGCTCGGCTCCGCGCCGGCCGTCGGCGCCCCGGTCAGCCAGTCCTGGCGCGACCAGCTGCACGCCGCGCTGATCGGCCTCGGCTACGCGACGCGCGAGGCCGACGAGGCGGTCACCGCGGTCGCGCCGCAGGCGGAGGCGGCGGGCGGCGCGCCGCACGTGGGCGCGCTTCTGAAGGCCGCTCTCCAGACCCTCAACCGCACCCGCTGACCCCGCAGCCCCGATCCGCGATCCGCTGAAACCCGCCGAACCCGCCGAACCCGCGAGGCAATCCACTGTGAACTGGGACGACACCGCACCGCCGACCGACGACTCCGCCGACGGACGGCTTGTCGGCGCGGCCGCCGATGGGGAGGACCAGGCCGTCGAGGCGGCGCTGCGCCCCAAGTCGCTCGACGAGTTCGTCGGCCAGGAGCGGGTACGGGAGCAGCTGGACCTCGTCCTGAAGGCGGCCCTCGCGCGCGGCGCCACCGCCGACCACGTCCTGCTCTCCGGCGCGCCCGGACTCGGCAAGACCACCCTCTCCATGATCATCGCGGCGGAGATGGGCGCCCCGATCCGTATCACCTCCGGCCCCGCCATCCAGCACGCCGGTGATCTCGCGGCGATCCTGTCCTCCCTCCAGGAGGGCGAGGTCCTCTTCCTCGACGAGATCCACCGCATGTCGCGGCCCGCCGAGGAGATGCTCTACATGGCGATGGAGGACTTCCGGGTCGACGTCATCGTCGGCAAGGGCCCCGGCGCCACCGCCATCCCGCTGGAGCTCCCTCCGTTCACCCTGGTCGGCGCCACCACCCGGGCCGGACTCCTGCCGCCGCCGCTGCGCGACCGCTTCGGCTTCACCGCGCACATGGAGTTCTACGAGCCCGCCGAGCTGGAGCGGGTCATCCACCGCTCCGCCAGGCTCCTCGACGTCGAGACGGACGCCGAAGGCGCCGCCGAGATCGCCGGCCGCTCCCGCGGCACACCCCGTATCGCCAACCGGCTGCTGCGCCGCGTCCGGGACTACGCCCAGGTCAAGGCGGACGGCCGGATCACCCGCGACATCGCAGCCGCGGCCCTCGGGGTGTACGAGGTGGACGGGCGCGGCCTCGACCGGCTCGACCGGGCGGTGCTGCAGGCCCTGCTCAAGCTGTTCGGCGGCGGGCCGGTCGGCCTGTCGACCCTCGCCGTGGCCGTGGGGGAGGAGCGCGAGACCGTCGAGGAGGTCGCCGAGCCGTTCCTGGTACGGGAGGGGCTGCTGGCCCGCACCCCGCGAGGCCGGGTGGCGACGCCCGCGGCATGGGCGCATCTCGGCCTCGTACCGCCGCAGCAGCAGGGCGCAGGCGCGAGCGGACAACAGGGCCTGTTCGGGACGTGACGGCGCGGAGGGTCGCCGGGCCGGGAACCGGGGTGCCATGCTGGGCGTTGTTCCATCGATGCGGACTCGCTTAGACTCCGCCGATGCCGCCCGTCCAGGACGGCGTACCCACCCCCGTAGATCAGGCCGCTCCCCATCGCGGTCGTGCGAAGGAATTCCGTCCCGTGGATATCGTGACCCTCCTCCCCTTCATCGTGCTCATCGGGGCCATGTTCCTGATGACCCGCTCTGCCAAGAAGAAGCAGCAGGCGGCGGTGAACATGCGGAACCAGATGCAGCCCGGCGCCGGCGTGCGGACCATCGGCGGCCTCTATGCCACCGTCAAGGAGGTCAACGACGACACGGTCCTCCTCGAGGCCGCGCCCGGCGTCCACCTCGTGTTCGCGAAGAACGCCATCGGGGCCGTCCTCGACGACGAGGAGTACAACCGCATCGTGCACGGCGACGGTGACAGCGACCTCAAGAGCGACACCCCGGCCGTCCCGGACGACGCCTCCTCGCTGACCGACGCCGCCCCCGACGACGCCGCGGATGCCAAGATCGACCTGGGCAAGAAGGACGAGGCGGACGACGCCGAGGCCGCGCCCGAGGCCAAGGACGCCAAGGGCGACGACAAGAGCGACGGCGACACCGACGCGAAGTAGCCGCGACCGGGGACCGCGGCGCGCCCATCGGCGCCCGCGGTCCCCGGTGCGTGCCGACTTCTTCCGCGGGGGCAGGTCCCCACAACACTTCGTGGCCGTCACGTCGCACACCCGGCGCGGGACGGTAGGACAGGGAGAAACGAGAAGGTGGCAGCACCGAAGAAGGGCCGAAGGGCGCCGGGAGGTCAGGGCAAGCCGGGGCGTGCCCTGGTTCTGATCCTGGTCGTCATGGCCGCGCTGACCGGCGGGATGTTCTGGTCGGGGCACACCACCCCGCGGCTGGGCATCGACCTCGCGGGCGGTACGACGATCACGCTCAAGGCCGTGCCGGAGCCCGGCAAGGAGAGCTCGGTCAACGAGACCAACATGAACACCGCGGTCGGCATCATCGAGCGCCGTGTGAACGGTCTGGGCGTCTCCGAGTCCGAGGTCCAGACCCAGGGCCGCGAGAACATCATCGTCAACATCCCCAAGGGGACGAACTCGGAGCAGGCCCAGAAGCAGGTGGGCACCACCGCCCAGCTGTACTTCCGCCCGGTGCTCAATGTGGCGGCCGGTGGCCCGGCGACGCCGCAGCCCTCCGCCAGCCCGAGCGCCTCGCCGTCCGGTAAGCCGGGGGACAAGGCCACGGACGGCAAGGACAAGGCGACCGCACCCAGCACCAGCCCCACCACCCAGGGCCGTGCCGTCACCGACGCGCTGAAGGCCCCCACCCCCACCCCGACCGGCCCCGCCACGGACAAGCCGAAGGCCCCCGAGCCGCCGGCGCCAACGCCCACCGGCAACGCCGCCACGGCCGCGGCGGAGAAGAAGTTCACCGAGCTGAACTGCCTGGACAAGACGGCCCGTGCCAACGCCGGCAAGGGCGTCAAGCCCGAGGACCCGACCGTGGCCTGCGGTAAGAACAGCGCGGGCATCTGGGAGAAGTACCTCCTGGGCCCGGCCGAGGTCAACGGCAAGGACGTCGACGACGCCAAGGGCGTCCTCGACCCGCAGCGCGGCATCTGGATCGTCCAGATGGACTTCACGAGCGCGGGCTCGAAGAAGTTCCAGGCGATCACCAGCAAGCTGTCGCAGCAGCCCTCGCCGATGAACCAGTTCGCGATCGTGCTCGACGGCGAGGTCGTCTCCGCCCCGCAGGTCAACCAGACGCTCAGCGCGAGCGCCGAGATCTCCGGCAGCTTCGACCAGCAGTCCGCCCAGGACCTGGGCAACATCCTGAGCTACGGCGCCCTCCCGCTGAGCTTCCAGGAGCAGAGCGTCACGACCGTCACCGCCGCGCTCGGCGGTGAGCAGCTCAAGGCGGGCCTCATCGCGGGCGCCATCGGCCTCGCGCTGGTCGTGATCTACCTGCTGGTGTACTACCGCGGCCTGTCCGTCGTCGCCCT
Source organism: Streptomyces sp. NPDC043870 (assembly GCF_056435785.1). Classification (NCBI taxonomy): domain Bacteria; kingdom Bacillati; phylum Actinomycetota; class Actinomycetes; order Kitasatosporales; family Streptomycetaceae; genus Streptomyces; species Streptomyces sp. NPDC043870. Next base: position 151,414 of record NZ_JBWKDT010000001.1, on the reverse strand, counting down.
GCTGAGCCTCCTGGTCTCGGCGATCCTCACGTACACCCTGATGTCCCTGCTCGGCCCGGCCATCGGCTTCGCGCTGAACCTGCCGGCGGTCTGCGGTGCGATCGTCGCGATCGGTATCACCGCCGACTCGTTCATCGTGTACTTCGAGCGCATCCGTGACGAGATCCGCGAGGGCCGTACGCTCCGCCCGGCCGTCGAGCGGGCCTGGCCGCGCGCCCGGCGCACCATCCTGGTCTCCGACTTCGTGTCGTTCCTCGCCGCGGCGGTGCTCTTCATCGTCACCGTCGGCAAGGTCCAGGGCTTCGCGTTCACACTCGGCCTGACCACCCTGCTCGACGTCGTCGTCGTGTTCTTCTTCACCAAGCCGATCATGACGATCCTCGCCCGGACGAAGTTCTTCTCGAGCGGCCACCCGTGGTCCGGACTGGACCCGAAGCGGCTCGGTGCGAAGCCCCCGCTGCGCCGCACGCGCCGTGTCTCCGCCCCCATCGACCCGAAGGAGGCGTGAGATGTCGCGTCTCGGCACCATCGGCGCCAGGCTCTACCGCGGTGAGGTCGGCTACGACTTCATCGGCAAGCGGAAGATCTGGTACGGCATCTCGATCCTGATCACCATCACGGCCATCGTCGGCCTGGCGGTGCGGGGTCTCAACATGGGCATCGAGTTCAAGGGCGGTGCCGTCTTCACCACCCCGAAGACGAGCGTGTCCGTCACCCAGGCCCAGGAGTACGCACAGGAGGCCTCCGGCCACCCGGCGATCGTCCAGAAGCTCGGCAACGACACGCTGCGTATCCAGGTCAGCGAGCTGGACACCCAGCAGTCCAACGAGGTGCGCAAGCAGCTCGCCGACGACATGAAGCTCCCCGCGGACGAGATCAACGCGGAGCTGGTCGGCCCCAGCTGGGGTGAGCAGATCGCCAACAAGGCCTGGACCGGCCTCGGCGTCTTCATGATCCTCGTGGTGATCTATCTGGCGATCGCCTTCGAATGGCGTATGGCGGTCGCGGCTCTCGTGGCCCTCATCCACGACATCACGATCACGGTGGGTATCTACGCCCTGGTCGGGTTCGAGGTCACGCCGGGTACGGTGATCGGTCTGCTCACGATCCTCGGTTATTCGCTGTACGACACGGTGGTCGTCTTCGACAGCCTCAAGGAAGGCACGAAGGACATCACCAAGCAGACCCGCTGGACGTACAGCGAGATCGCCAACCGTTCGATCAACGGCACGCTGGTGCGTTCCATCAACACCACGGTCGTGGCGCTGCTGCCGGTCGCCGGTCTGCTCTTCATCGGTGGCGGCTTCCTCGGCGCGGGCATGCTCAACGACATCTCGCTGTCGCTGTTCGTCGGTCTCGCCGCCGGTGCGTACTCGTCGATCTTCATCGCCACTCCGCTGGTCGCCGACCTGAAGGAACGCGAGCCGCAGATGAAGGCCCTGAAGAAGCGGGTCCTCGCCAAGCGGGCGGCCGCGGCCGCCAAGGGCGAGTCCGCGGAGGAGCCCGACGCTGCGGGCCCGGACGCGCCGCAGGACGCGCGGCCGGGTGCGGCCGCGGCGGCCGGTGCCGTCGTCGGCCAGCGCGGCCGCGGCCGGGGCCGCCCCTCGGGGAAGCGCCGATGACCGCCACCACGCAGGAGCTGCTGCTCAGCCGCATCCGCGATGTGCCGGACTACCCGAAGCCGGGCGTGATGTTCAAGGACATCACCCCCCTCCTCGCGGACCCGGCGGCCTTCACCGCGCTCACCGAGGCCCTCGCCGAGCTGTGCGTGACGCACCGCGCGACGAAGATCGTGGGCCTGGAGGCGCGCGGCTTCATCCTGGCCGCGCCGGTGGCGGTACGGGCGGGCCTCGGCTTCGTCCCCGTACGCAAGGCGGGCAAGCTCCCCGGAGCGACGCTGTCGCAGGCGTACGAGCTGGAGTACGGCAGCGCCGAGATCGAGGTGCACGCCGAGGACCTCGACGCGGACGACCGCGTCATGGTCATCGACGACGTCCTCGCCACCGGCGGCACGGCCGAGGCGTCGCTGGAGCTGATCCGGCGGGCAGGCGCCGAGGTCGCGGGCGTCGCGATCCTCATGGAGCTGGGTTTCCTCGGCGGTCGCGCCCGCCTGGAGCCGGCTCTGCGCGGAGCCCCGCTCAAGGCTCTGATCACCCTCTGACCGGCCTTCGAGGCGTACGGAACGGGCACCCGGGAACACCGGGTGCCCGTTCCGCGTTCTGGACAGTCCACCGTCCCGGGGCGAGCCCGGCGCCCGGGATCGATACCATGGGATTTCCGGGCCTGACCGGGGGACCCGGATCCCGTGAGGAGCGCTCTTGCCAGACGAGGCCCAGCCCGCGACCGCGCAGCCCGACCAGCAGGCCGACAAGGCTGTGGCGGCCCCTGTCACGCCCGAGAAGAAGTCCGCGGAGCCGACCGGGCCCGCGGCGCCCGAGCGCCGGATGGGGGTTTCCCCGGCCGAGGGCTGGGGGACTGCGAACGGCTCGACCGCTGCGTCTGTGTCGGCTCCGAAGCCCACCCCCGCGGCTGCCCCGGCTCCTTCGACACGCTCCGGCGGCTCCTCCAACCGGGTCCGCGCCCGCCTCGCCCGGCTCGGCGTGCAGCGCTCCAGCCCGTACAACCCGGTGCTGGAGCCCCTGCTGCGGATCGTCCGCAGCAACGACCCGAAGATCGAGACCTCGACACTCCGCCAGGTCGAGCGCGCCTACCAGGTCGCCGAGCGCTGGCACCGCGGCCAGAAGCGCAAGAGCGGCGACCCGTACATCACGCACCCCCTCGCCGTCACCACGATCCTCGCCGAGCTGGGCATGGACCCGGCCACCCTGATGGCCGGACTGCTGCACGACACCGTCGAGGACACCGAGTACGGCCTGGACACCCTGCGGCGTGACTTCGGCGACCAGGTCGCCCTCCTCGTCGACGGCGTCACCAAGCTCGACAAGGTCAAGTTCGGCGAGGCCGCGCAGGCCGAGACCGTACGCAAGATGGTCGTCGCCATGGCCAAGGACCCGCGCGTCCTGGTCATCAAGCTCGCCGACCGTCTGCACAACATGCGCACGATGCGCTACCTCAAGCGGGAGAAGCAGGAGAAGAAGGCCCGCGAGACGCTGGAGATCTACGCCCCGCTGGCGCACCGGCTGGGCATGAACACGATCAAATGGGAGCTGGAGGACCTCGCCTTCGCGATCCTCTACCCCAAGATGTACGACGAGATCGTGCGGCTCGTCGCCGAGCGGGCGCCCAAGCGCGACGAATACCTCGCCATAGTGACCGACGAGGTCCAGTCCGATCTGCGCGCCGCCCGCATCAAGGCGACGGTCACCGGCCGGCCGAAGCACTACTACAGCGTCTACCAGAAGATGATCGTCCGCGGCCGTGACTTCGCGGAGATCTACGACCTGGTCGGCATCCGCGTCCTCGTCGACACCGTCCGCGACTGCTACGCGGCGCTCGGCACCGTCCACGCCCGGTGGAACCCGGTCCCGGGGCGGTTCAAGGACTACATCGCGATGCCGAAGTTCAACATGTACCAGTCGCTGCACACGACGGTCATCGGACCCAACGGCAAGCCCGTCGAACTCCAGATCCGCACGTTCGACATGCACCGCCGGGCCGAGTACGGCATCGCCGCGCACTGGAAGTACAAGCAGGATCCCTCCGCCGGTGCCTCCAAGGTGCGTACGGACGTCCCCAAGGGCGCCGGCAAGGACAAGGACGCCATCAACGACATGGCGTGGCTGCGACAGCTCCTGGACTGGCAGAAGGAGACCGAGGACCCGGGCGAGTTCCTGGAGTCCCTCCGCTTCGACCTGTCCCGCAACGAAGTCTTCGTCTTCACGCCGAAGGGCGACGTCATCGCGCTTCCCGCGGGCGCCACCCCCGTCGACTTCGCGTACGCCGTGCACACCGAGGTCGGCCACCGCACGATAGGCGCCCGCGTCAACGGACGCCTCGTGCCGCTCGAATCCACCCTCGACAACGGCGATCTGGTCGAGGTCTTCACCTCCAAGGCCACCGGCGCGGGCCCCTCGCGCGACTGGCTCGGCTTCGTCAAGTCGCCGCGCGCCCGCAACAAGATCCGCGCCTGGTTCTCCAAGGAGCGCCGCGACGAGGCGATCGAGCAGGGCAAGGACGCCATCGCGCGCGCCATGCGCAAGCAGAACCTGCCGATCCAGCGCATCCTCACCGGCGACTCCCTGGTGACGCTGGCCCACGAGATGCGCTACAGCGACATCTCCTCGCTGTACGCGGCGATCGGCGAGGGCCATGTCACCGCCCAGAGCATCGTCCAGAAGCTCGTCCAGGCCCTCGGCGGTGAGGAGGCCGCCACCGAGGACATCGCCGAAACCGCTCCGCCGTCCCGGGTCCGCGGCCGCAAGCGCCGGGCCGCCGCCGACCCGGGTGTCGTCGTCAAGGGCGTCGAGGACGTCTGGGTGAAGCTGGCCCGCTGTTGTACGCCGGTCCCCGGCGACCCCATCATCGGCTTCGTCACCCGTGGCAGCGGAGTCTCCGTCCACCGCGCGGACTGCGTCAACGTGGACTCCCTGTCCCAGCAGCCCGAGCGGATCCTCGACGTCGAATGGGCCCCCACCCAGTCGTCGGTCTTCCTGGTCGCCATCCAGGTCGAGGCCCTGGACCGCTCCCGGCTGCTCTCGGACGTCACCCGCGTCCTGTCCGACCAGCACGTCAACATCCTTTCCGCGGCCGTCCAGACCTCCCGCGACCGCGTCGCCACCTCCCGCTTCACCTTCGAGATGGGCGACCCCAAACACCTGGGCCATGTCCTGAAGGCGGTCAGGGGCGTGGAGGGCGTGTACGACGTGTACCGGGTGACATCGGCGCGGCGTCCGTAGCGTCCGCAGCGCCGGGGCGAGCCCCGGACCCCCGCACGACATACGAAGGCCCCGGCACGGGAAACCCGTACCGGGGCCTTCGTGACGGCAGATCAGCCGCCGAACTCCTCCAGGCCCTTCAGCGCCTGGTCCAGCAGCGCCTGCCGGCCCTCGAGCTCCTTCGCGAGCTTGTCGGCCTTCGCGTTGTTGCCCGCCGCACGCGCCGTGTCGATCTGCTGACGCAGCTTGTCGACGGCGGCCTGCAGCTGACCGGTCAGACCCGCAGCGCGAGCCCGCGCCTCCGGGTTGGTGCGGCGCCACTCGGCCTCTTCGGCGTCCTGGATCGCCCGCTCGACCGTGTGCATCCGGCCCTCGACCTTCGGCCGGGCGTCGCGCGGGACATGACCGATGGCCTCCCAGCGCTCGTTGATGGAGCGGAAGGCGGCGCGCGCGGCCTTCAGATCCGTCACGGGCAGGAGCTTCTCGGCCTCGACCGCGAGCTCCTCCTTCAGCTTCAGGTTCTCGGCCTGCTCGGCGTCACGCTCGGCGAACACCCCGCTGCGCGCGGCGAAGAAGACGTCCTGGGCACCGCGGAAACGGTTCCACAGATCGTCCTCGTGCTCGCGCTGGGCACGGCCCGCGGCCTTCCACTCCGCCATCAGCTCGCGGTAGCGGGCGGCCGTGGGGCCCCAGTCCGTCGATCCGGACAGCGACTCGGCCTCGGCGACCAGCCGCTCCTTCGTCTGCCGGGCCACCTCGCGCTGGGCGTCCAGCGAGGCGAAGTGCGCCTTGCGTCGCTTGGAGAACGCCGAGCGCGCATGCGAGAAGCGGTGCCACAGCTCGTCGTCGGACTTCCGGTCGAGCCGGGGCAGGCCCTTCCAGGTGTCCACCAGCGCGCGCAGCCGCTCACCGGCCGCCCGCCACTGCTCGCTCTGCGCCAGCTCCTCGGCCTCGGTGACCAGCGCCTCCTTGGCGTGCCTGGCCTCGTCGGTCTGCTTCGCCTTCTGCGCCTTGCGCTCCTCACGGCGCGCGTCGACGGTCGCGACGAGCGCGTCGAGCCGCTTGCGCAGCGCGTCGAGGTCACCGACGGCGTGATGCTCGTCGACCTGCTGACGGATGTGATCGATCGCGGCCGTCGCGTCCTTCGCCGACAGATCGGTGGTCTTCACCCGCTTCTCGAGGAGGCCGATCTCGACAACCAAGCCCTCGTACTTGCGCTCGAAGTAGGCCAGTGCCTCCTCGGGAGTTCCGGCCTGCCACGATCCGACGACCTGCTCGCCCTCGGAAGTCCGCACGTACACGGTGCCCGTCTCGTCGACGCGGCCCCACGGGTCGCTGCTCACAGCGCCTCCTCCACATGATGCCTGCGAGGGGCTCCGCCCCCGGGCATCGTCCACAGTTTCCTGGACGGGCCTCGCCCGCCCTCCACAACGCGACATCAGCCCGCGCTGCACAACGCCAATCTAGGCGACCGGCCGCCCGGCTGTCCGCACTCGGCGCTGCCGAATTCGCCGGGTCACCCCTTGCTGACCGCTGCCTTCTTGATGGTGACGGCCTTCTTGGGGGCTCCGTCCTTGGCGCCGCCCTCGACTCCGGCCGCCGCCACTGTCGTGACCGCAGTCAGTCCTGCCGCGTCGATCGTGCCGAACGGCGTGTAGCCCGGCGGAAGCTTGCTGTCCTTGTAGACGAGGAAGAACTGGCTGCCGCCACTGTTCGGCTGCCCCGTGTTCGCCATCGCCACCGTGCCGGCCTTGTACGTCACCGTGCCGTCCGCGCCCGCCTTGCCCATCCCCGTCAGGTTCTCGTCCGGGATCGTGTAGCCCGGGCCGCCGGTGCCGTCGCCCTTCGGGTCACCGCACTGCAGCACGAAGATGCCCTGCGTGGTGAGCCGGTGGCACTTCGTGTTGTCGAAGAAGCCCTTGTCCGCGAGGTACTTGAACGAGTTCACCGTGCGCGGGGTCTTCGCCGCGTCCATGCTCAGCGTGATGTCGCCCTGGGTGGTCTTGAGCGACATCGTGTACGTGGCCTTCTGGTCGATGGCCATCTTGGGCTCGGGAACGCTGCTCTCGCTCTGCGTGGGCGTCGGGGTCGCGCCGGACTCCTGCGCCGACGCGTCATTGCCCGAGTCGTTGTCCGACAGACCCACCGAGGCGTACGCCGCGGCACCCGCCGCCAGGACCACGGCGAGTGCGGCCGCGATGATCGTGTTGCGGCGCTTGGCCTGCCTGCGGGCCTCCTCACGGCGCCGCTGCTGCCGCTCGAACTTCTCCCTGGCGAGCTGGCGCCGCCGCTGATCGCTGCTGACCACCGGGTCTTCTCCTTGTACGTCGTATGCGTCGTACGTCGTGTGCGTCGTCGCAAATCTGTCCGGCCGATTGTGCCCGTACCGTATACGGGTTGGCTGTGTAATGAGCAGCGCCGGTAGGCTCTGATCTGCTGCATTCCGAATCTGCTTCGAGGCAGCTTCGAATCTGCTTCGAGACAGCGTCGAGGCAGCTTCGGGACAGCATTCCCGTCGGACTACACACCGAGGACGATCGTGCTTATTGCCGGGTTCCCCGCCGGGGCCTGGGGGACCAATTGTTACCTGGTCGCCCCGGCCGCAGGCGAGGAGTGCGTGATCATCGACCCGGGCCACCAGGCGGCCCAGGGAGTCGAGGAGACGCTCAAGAAGCATCGGCTCAAGCCCGTCGCCGTCGTGCTCACCCATGGCCACATCGATCATGTCGCCTCGGTCGTCCCGGTGTGCGGAGCCCATGACGTACCGGCGTGGATCCACCCCGCCGACCGGTACATGATGAGCGACCCGGAGAAGGCCCTCGGCCGCTCCATCGGGATGCCGCTCATGGGCGAGCTGACCGTGGGGGAGCCGGACGACGTCCACGAACTGGCGGACGGCGCGAAGCTGGGTCTGGCCGGTCTGGAGTTCTCGGTCGCGCATGCGCCCGGCCATACCAAGGGGTCGGTGACCTTCCAGATGCCCGAGGCCGCGGACATCCCGTCCGTCTTCTTCTCGGGCGATCTGCTTTTCGCCGGCTCCATCGGACGCACCGACCTGCCCGGCGGTGACATGGCCGAGATGCTCGACTCGCTGGCCCGCGTGTGCCTGCCGCTCGACGACTCGACCGTGGTGCTGTCCGGCCACGGCCCCCAGACGACCATCGGCCGCGAGCGCGCCACCAACCCCTATCTGAGGGACGTGGCCGCCGGCCTCGGGAGCGCACAGGCCGCTCCCCGACGAGGAATGTGACGAGAGTTTCCGTGAGCACTTTTCAGGCCCCCAAGGGCACGTACGACCTGATTCCGCCGGACTCCGCGAAGTTCCTGGCGGTGCGGGACGCCATCTCCGCGCCGCTGAAGAACTCCGGTTACGGCTACGTCGAGACGCCCGGCTTCGAGAACGTCGAGCTGTTCGCACGCGGTGTGGGCGAGTCCACCGACATCGTGACCAAGGAGATGTACACCCTCACGACCAAGGGCGGCAGCGAGCTCGCCCTGCGTCCCGAGGGCACCGCGTCCGTGCTGCGCGCGGCGCTGGAGGCCAACCTCCACAAGGCCGGCAACCTGCCCGTCAAGCTCTGGTACTCGGGCTCGTACTACCGCTACGAGCGCCCGCAGAAGGGCCGCTACAGGCACTTCTCGCAGGTCGGTGCCGAGGCGATCGGTGCCGAGGACCCGGCGCTCGACGCCGAGCTGATCATCCTGGCCGACCAGGCGTACCGCTCGCTGGGCCTCGCGAACTTCCGCATCCTGCTGAACTCGCTGGGCGACAAGGAGTGCCGTCCCGTCTACCGTGACGCGCTCCAGGGCTTCCTGCGCGCGCTCGACCTGGACGAGGACACCCGGCGCCGCGTCGACATCAACCCGCTGCGGGTCCTCGACGACAAGCGCGATTCGGTCCAGAAGCAGCTCGTGGGTGTGCCGCTGCTGCGCGACTTCCTGTGCGACGCGTGCAAGGCGTACCACGAGGAGGTACGCGAGCTGCTCGGCGCGGCGGGTGTGGCGTACGAGGACGAGGAGAAGCTGGTGCGCGGCCTCGACTACTACACGCGCACCACCTTCGAGTTCGTCCACGACGGTCTCGGCTCGCAGTCCGCGGTGGGCGGCGGCGGCCGTTACGACGGACTGTCCGAGATGATCGGCGGCCCTGCGCTTCCCTCCGTCGGCTGGGCCCTCGGTGTCGACCGTACGGTCCTGGCGCTGGAGGCCGAGGGCATCGACCTCGAACTGCCCGCCGGCACCAGCGTGTTCGCCGTCCCGCTCGGCGAGGAGGCGCGCCGCGTCCTCTTCGGGGTCGTCACGCAGTTGCGCAAGGAAGGCGTCGCCGCGGACTTCTCGTACGGCGGGAAGGGCCTCAAGGGAGCCATGAAGAACGCGAACCGGAGCGGTGCGCGGTACGCGATCGTCGCCGGCGAGCGCGACCTCGCCGAGGGCGTCGTCCAGCTCAAGGACATGGAGTCCGGCGAGCAGACCCCGGTCGCCGTCGACGCGGTCATCGCGGAGATCCGGGCGAAGCTCTCCTGAGGAGGGCTGTACGCACGGAGCCCGGACCGTTTCCCGACGGTCCGGGCCCGTGCCGCGGCCGGATCCCGGACTTCCTTATCCCCATCGAACGGTGGACACGGGCGGGCGTGCGGCAGAATGACCATGCCCCAGCAGTGACCGAGTGATGGAACGGCGATATGACGACTGCAGCGGTTGACGGCGTGTCCTCCGGCCAGGAAATGGAGGGCGTGCGCGGCACGGTCGGCGGCAGCCGCGCGTTCGGGTGGCTGCTCGTGATCACCGGCGCGGCCGGACTGCTGGCCGCCTGGGTCATCACGATCGACAAGTTCAAGATCCTCGAGGCCAAGATCGCGGGGAAGACCTTCACCCCGGGCTGCAGCCTCAACCCGATCGTCTCGTGCGGCAGCGTGATGGAGAGCGACCAGGCCTCCGCCTTCGGGTTCCCCAACCCGATGCTCGGGCTCGTCACCTACGGGATCGTGATCTGCGTCGGCATGAGCCTGCTCGCCGGCGCCCGCTTCCGCCGCTGGTACTGGCTGACGTTCAACGCGGGCACGCTCTTCGGCGTCGCGTTCTGCACCTGGCTCCAGTACCAGTCGCTGTACAACATCAACGCGCTGTGCCTGTGGTGCTGCCTCGCCTGGGTCGCCACGATCTTCATGTTCTGGTACGTGACCTCGCACAACATCAGGGCCGGCCTGCTCCCCGCCCCGACGTGGGCGAAGAACTTCCTCTCCGAGTTCACCTGGGTCCTGCCGGTGCTGCACACCGGTGTCATCGGGATGCTCATCCTGACCCGCTGGTGGGACTTCTGGATCAGCTGACGGGCAGCGGCCGCCCCGGCCGCACGGTCCGCGGCCGCGTTGTCAGTGCCCTCGCTTAGGCTTCGTTCCTGTGGAGCCCGATCTCTTTACCGCAGCCGCTGAGGAACGCCAGGAGAAGGACCCGTCAGCGAGTCCCCTGGCCGTCCGGATGCGTCCGCGCACCCTCGACGAGGTCGTCGGCCAGCAGCATCTGCTGAAGCCGGGGTCGCCGATGCGTCGACTCGTGGAGCAGGGGGCAGCAGGCAGCGGCGGGCCCGCGGGCGCCTCGTCGGTGATCCTGTGGGGCCCGCCGGGCACCGGCAAGACGACCCTCGCGTACGTGGTGTCGAAGGCGACGAACAAGCGCTTCGTCGAGCTCTCCGCCATCACCGCGGGCGTCAAGGAGGTCCGGGCGGTCATCGACGGGGCCCGCCGCGCCGCCGGCGGCTTCGGCAAGGAGACCGTCCTCTTCCTCGACGAGATCCACCGCTTCAGCAAGGCCCAGCAGGACTCCCTGCTGCCCGCCGTCGAGAACCGCTGGGTGACGCTGATCGCCGCGACCACCGAGAATCCGTACTTCTCGGTGATCTCCCCGCTGCTGTCCCGCTCCCTGCTGCTCACGCTGGAGCCGCTCACCGACGACGATCTGCGCGGGCTCATGAAGCGGGCGCTGACCGAGGAGCGTGGCCTCGGCGGCGCCGTGACGCTGCCCGACGACGCCGAGGCGCATCTGCTGCGCATCGCCGGGGGCGATGCCCGGCGGGCGCTGACCGCGCTGGAGGCCGCGGCCGGTGCCGCCCTCGCCAAGGGCGAGCAGGACATCTTCCTCACGACGGTGGAGGAGACGGTCGACCGCGCGGCGGTGAAGTACGACCGCGACGGCGACCAGCACTACGACGTGGCGAGCGCCCTCATCAAGTCCATCCGCGGCTCCGACGTCGACGCGGCGCTGCACTATCTGGCCCGCATGATCGAGGCGGGGGAGGACCCGCGCTTCATCGCGCGGCGGCTGATGATCTCGGCCAGCGAGGACATCGGGCTGGCCGACCCGACGGCCCTGCCGACCGCCGTCGCCGCCGCTCAGGCCGTCGCCATGATCGGCTTCCCCGAGGCGGCTCTCACACTCAGCCACGCCACGATCGCCTTGGCCCTCGCTCCGAAGTCCAACGCCGCGACGACCGCGATAGGGGCCGCCCTGGCGGATGTGCGCCAGGGCCTGGCGGGCCCGGTCCCGCCCCATCTCCGCGACGGCCACTACAAGGGAGCGGCCAAGCTCGGCCACGCCCAGGGGTACGTGTACCCGCACGACGTCCCGGGCGCCATTGCCCCGCAGCAGTACGCTCCGGACGCGGTCCACGGCAAGCGCTACTACGAACCGACGCGGTACGGGGCGGAGGCGCGCTACGCGGACGTGGTGGAGAAGGTCCGTGAGCGTCTGCGCGGCGAGGGCACGTCCGGCGCGTGAGGCCGCCGCCGGCGGGCATCCCTGCCGGCGGGCTTCCTCACTTCCTCACCGCTTCTCACCGCGTCGCCGCGGCGAACAGCGTGTGCATCGCGTGCCGCAGACCCCCGGCGTCCCGCACCGGCTCGGGGAAGTCGAAGCGCGCGTCGAACGTACGGTTCTCCGGCCCGGTGAAGCGCACCCGGAGGCCGAACCGGTCGAGGGCCACCGGCACCACGTCCCGCACCGCCGCGTACGTCTCGTCCGTCCGGTCGCCGAGCAGGGTGGACAGGCCGCGCACCTGGTCGCTGTGCGCGGAGTGCAGATGCTGCAGCAGCTCCGCCTCGTGCCGCGCGATCGGATCCGGCTCCGTACGCCCGAGATCCTCGGGTTCCACACAGCCCGCGCCCCACAGGTCGTCCACCGAGATCTCACCGACCTCCAGCCGCACGAGCATCCAGGCGGGCCGGTCCTGGCCGGTCTCCAGCACGGCGCCCACGGGGTGCCGCTCGGCGAGCAGCTCCGTGTACCGGGCCCGGTCCTCGTTGCGCACGGCCGTGAGCCAGCCGGCCAGCCAGGCGCGGCCGCGGATCCGCTGGCGCACCGCGACGGGGGCGACGTCCGTGATCTCCATCACGGCGGTCAGGTCGTCGTCCTGGGCGTACGCGGCGGCCCTGGCGGTGGGAGAATCCCAGGGCACAAGGAGAACGACGTCACCCTCGGGCGTGACGGTGCGCGCGGCAGGCTCCCAGAAGCCGGGGCCATGGTCGCGAGCACCCGGCAGCGTGAGGGATACTGAGGCGTTGTACTCAACGAGGGTTCGTACGCGCTCGGCCATGGTGGGCTGTCGAGCGCCTTCCCTGGGACGCGGCTGACCTTGTTCATCGTCGTCGTAAGCAGAGACCGATTCTTTCGAGTCGTCTGAACTGCGATGCGCACTGGGCAGGGGGATCCCATGCGGTCGAGACATTACGTCCTCCTCGAATAAGGTAAGGCTCACCTAACTTACATGGAGGTAGGTTCCACGTGAACCAGTCGCGACCCAAGGTCAAGAAGTCGCGTGCGCTCGGCATCGCTCTGACCCCGAAGGCCGTCAAGTACTTTGAGGCCCGCCCGTACCCGCCGGGTGAGCACGGCCGTGGCCGTAAGCAGAACTCGGACTACAAGGTCCGTCTGCTCGAGAAGCAGCGCCTTCGTGCGCAGTACGACGTCTCCGAGCGTCAGCTGGTCCGCGCCTACGAGCGCGCCAGCAAGGTTCAGGGCAAGACCGGCGAGGCCCTGATCATCGAGCTCGAGCGCCGTCTCGACGCCCTGGTGCTCCGTTCCGGCATCGCCCGGACGATCTACCAGGCCCGTCAGATGGTCGTCCACGGCCACATCGAGGTGAACGGCGGCAAGGTCGACAAGCCTTCCTTCCGTGTCCGCCCGGACGACGTCGTCACGGTCCGCGAGCGCTCCCGCGAGAAGCACCCGTTCCAGGTCGCCCGCGAGGGTGGCTACGCGCCCGACGGTGAGACCCCGCGCTACCTGCAGGTCAACCTCAAGGCGCTCGCCTTCCGCATGGACCGGGAGCCGAACCGCAAGGAGATCCCGGTGATCTGCGACGAGCAGCTCGTCGTCGAGTACTACGCCCGCTGATCCAGCGGTCGTAGCACCACCGGCCTCACGCGCCCGAGCCCGCCGCTTCCCCGCCCCTACCGGTGGGGGAGCCGGCGGGCTCTCGCGTTCCCGGGGCGGACGGCGCCCGTACGCACCGCACGCTCGCGGGACGCCCCGGGCGCCGGCTCCCGGCGCCGGGCCAGCGCACGCTCCACGGCCTCGTCCAGCGTCAGCGCCCGCCCCTCCCGCAGGCAGGCGCCGTATCTCTCGGTCCCCAGTACCTCCCCCGCCTGCTGTTCGCACAACGCGCGCGGCGCGCTGAAGTAGCCCGAGCTGAACAGCGGCAGCCCGACCGCGTCCCACACCGGCGCAGCCGCCCCCTGCAGCACCGCCGCCTCCGCCGGGTCCCCCTCGCTCGCGGTCACCAGCGCCAGCAGCTCGATCGCCAGCACAAGGCCCACCAGATCCCGGAAGGTGTGGTCGATGGCGATGCACTCGCCCAGCAGCTCCCTCGCCTGCGGGTGGTCACCACGCGTCCAGCGGGCATATGCGAGCACATACAGCGCGTAGGCACGCGTCCAGCGCTCGCCGCGCTCCGCGCAGATCTCCCGGACCTCCTCGCACAGCTCGACGGCCGCCGCCGGCTCGCCCTGGAAGACCAGCGTCATGCCCAGCTCGACCTGCGCCATCAGCACATTGCTGTTCAGCTCGCCCAGCTCCTGATAGGCGGCGAGCGACGCCCGCAGCAGCTCCTCGGCGCGCGGCAGGTCGTCGTCGAGCAGCGCGAGACAGCCCATGCGGTGCGAGGAGTACGCGGCAGCCGGCCGGTTCCCGGTCGCGGCGGCGGTCTCACCGCACTCGTGCAGTGCGCCCACCGCGGCCGTGCTGTCCCCCTGCAGGATCGCCACATAACCGAGCACCCACAGCGCCTTCAGCCTCGTGTCGTGGTGCCCCTCGTCGCCGGGCGCCGGCGCCACCGCCCGTTCCAGCCAGTGCCGTCCCTCGGCGAGCCGCCCGCAGCCGACCCAGTAGAACCAGAGCGTGCCGGCCAGATACTGCGCCAGATGTGCCTCCTCCGGGTTCTCCAGGCACAGCTCGAGCGCCGCCCTCAGGTCCGGCAGCGCGGCGTCCGTGCACGCCGCGACCTCCGCCTGGCGCGGGCTGAACCAGTCGAGCTCGCACCAGGTCGCCAGACCCATGTACCAGTCCCGGTGGCGCCGCCGCATCCGCGCGGTGTCGCCCAGCGCGTCCAGCCACTCCGCGCCGTACGCGCGCAGCGTGTCGAGCATCCGGTACCGCACCCCCGCGGGGGTCTCCTCCCGGCACACCACGGACTGGGCCAGCAGCTCGGCGAGCACGTCCAGGATGTTCTCCGGCAGGAGCTCGGGCCCGCCGCAGACGTACTCCACCGCCTCCAGATCGAAATGCCCGGCGAAGACCGACAGCCGCGCCCACAGCAGCCGCTCCTGCGGAGTGCACAGTTCATGACTCCAGCCGATCGCCGTCCGCAGGGTCCGGTGGCGCGCGAGCTCGCCCCTGGCGCCGCCGGTCAGCAGCCGGAAGCGGTCGTCGAGCCGGTGCAGCGCCTCGTCGACGGCGAGCACCGGAAGCCGGCCGGCCGCCAGCTCCAGGGCCAGCGGAATGCCGTCGAGGCGCCTGCACAACTCCCGCACCGCCGCACGGTTGCCGTCGGTCAGCCGGAAGTCCGGCGTCGCCGCGGCAGCCCGGTCCGCGAACAGCCGTACCGCGTCGTCCCCGGTCAGAGGCGCCAGCGGCAGGACGGTCTCGCCGGCGATCCGCAGGGGCCGGCGGCCCGCGGCGAGCACCCGCAGCCCGGGCGCGCGGCGCAGCAGCTCACGTACGAGCGCGGCGCAGTCCTCGAGGAGCTGCTCGAACCCGTCGAGGACGAGGAGGAGTTCGCGTTCCGCGAGATGGTCCAGGAGCACCGTGCGCGGGGACCGGCTGGTGTGGTCGATGAGACCGAGCGCCTCGGCGATAGTGTGCTCCAGCAGCCCCGGGTCGCGCAGCGCCGACAGCTCCGCGATCCGCACCCCGTCGCAGTAGCGTTTCTCCAGGTCGGCCGCCGCGCGGAGAACGAGCCGGGTCTTGCCGACGCCGCCCGCCCCGGCCACCGTGACCAGCCGGGAGTCCGCCAGCAGGCGTTCCAGTTCGGACAGTTCGTCGTCGCGTCCCACGAACCGGTTGAGCTCCGCCGGGAGATTGCTCCGTCGCATGGGACACGGAGCGTACCCACATGTAAGCAGTCCGTACAATCGTCCTGTGCAACTCCCGTGCGCGGTATTGGCTTCACCTCCGGGGCGCCCAAGTCGGCGCCGACCGGTCGATCGTGCTCGGTCCCTCGTTCCTCGGGACCTCCGCGCGTTCTCCCTTTCGACACCGCCGCGCCCCTTCGGCTCGCGCGGCCGCCGATCCGGTACGGGGGGTGACCTCCGGCGCGATAGGGTCGGAGGACAACTTTCGAAGTGCCCATCGACGAGCAGAGAGCGGTGCAGCGTGACCGGTGGAGAGGTTGCCGGGATCCTGGTGGCCGTGTTCTGGGCGATCCTGGTCTCCTTCCTCGCCGTGGTGCTGGTGAGGCTGGCGCAGACGCTCAGGGCGACCACCAAGCTGGTGGCGGACGTGACGGAGCAGGCCGTGCCGCTGCTGGCCGACGCCTCGGCGACCGTACGCTCCGCGCAGACCCAGCTCGACCGGGTCGACGCCATCGCCTCCGACGTCCAGGAGGTCACCTCCAACGCCTCGGCGCTCTCCACGACCGTCGCCTCGACCTTCGGCGGCCCGCTCGTCAAGGTCGCCGCGTTCGGCTACGGCGTACGCCGGGCGATGAGCCGCAACAAGACCGATGCGCCGCCCGCGCAGTCCCGGCGCACGGTCATCGTCGGCCGCACCGTGCCGGCCGCCAGGCGCCGCAAGCAGAAGGGCTGAGCCGCGATGTTCCGTCGTGCGTTCTGGTTCACCGCGGGCGCCGCCGCCGGTGTGTGGGCCACGACCAAGGTCAATCGCAAACTCAAGCAGCTGACCCCCGAGAGCCTGGCCGCGCAGGCCGCCAACAAGGCGATCGAGACCGGACACCGGCTCAGGGACTTCGCTCTCGACGTCCGGGCCGGAATGGTCCAGCGCGAGACCGAGCTCGGCGAGGCACTGGGCATCGAGGCACCCGTCGACCGAGGGCTCCCCGCGCAGCGGAGCCTCGGCGCTCCCGAAAACCAGAAGCAGGACAAGAAGCACTACGAGATGCTTTACGAGAAGCGCTCGTACAACCGGAATGAGGACCACTGATGGAGTCGGCTGAAATCCGCCGCCGCTGGCTGAGCTTCTTCGAGGAGCGCGGGCACACCGTCGTGCCTTCGGCGTCGCTCATCGCGGACGACCCGACTCTGCTGCTGGTCAACGCGGGCATGGTCCCCTTCAAGCCGTACTTCCTGGGCGAGACCAAGCCGCCCGCCCCGCGCGCCACCAGCGTGCAGAAGTGCGTGCGCACGCCGGACATCGAAGAGGTCGGCAAGACCACCCGCCACGGCACCTTCTTCCAGATGTGCGGCAACTTCTCCTTCGGCGACTACTTCAAGGAAGGCGCCATCAAGTACGCCTGGGAGCTGCTCACCAGCTCCGTGGCGGACGGCGGCTACGGCCTGGAGCCGGAGAAGCTCTGGATCACGGTCTACCTCGACGACGACGAGGCCGAGCGCATCTGGCGCGAGGTCGTCGGCGTGCCCGCCGAGCGCATCCAGCGCCTCGGCAAGAAGGACAACTTCTGGTCCATGGGCGTCCCCGGACCCTGCGGCCCCTGCTCGGAGATCAACTACGACCGCGGCCCCGATTTCGGCGTCGAGGGCGGCCCCGCCGTCAACGACGAGCGCTACGTGGAGATCTGGAACCTGGTCTTCATGCAGTACGAGCGTGGCGAGGGCTCCGGCAAGGAGGACTTCGAGATCGTCGGCGACCTGCCCAGCAGGAACATCGACACCGGTCTCGGCCTCGAGCGCCTCGCCATGATCCTGCAGGGCGTGCAGAACATGTACGAGACCGACACCCTGCGCGTCGTCATGGACAAGGCCACCGAGCTCACCGGCGTCCGCTACGGCGAGAACCACGGCTCGGACGTCTCGATGCGCGTGGTCGCCGACCACCTCCGTACGTCCGTGATGCTCATCGGCGACGGCGTCACCCCCGGCAACGAGGGCCGTGGCTACGTCCTGCGCCGCATCATGCGCCGGGCCATCCGCAACATGCGCATGCTCGGCGCCACCGAGCCGGTCGTCGCCGCCCTCGTCGACGTGGTCATCAAGACCATGGGCCAGCAGTATCCGGAGCTGGAGACCGACCGCAAGCGCATCGAGACGGTCGCCCTCGCCGAGGAGGCCGCCTTCCTCAAGACGCTCAAGGCCGGCACCAACATCCTCGACACCGCCGTCACCGAGACCAAGGCCACCGGTGGCCAGGTGCTCTCCGGCGACAAGGCCTTCCTGCTCCACGACACCTGGGGCTTCCCGATCGACCTCACCCTGGAGATGGCCGCCGAGCAGGGCCTTTCCGTGGACGAGGACGGCTTCCGCCGTCTGATGAAGGAGCAGCGGGAGCGCGCCAAGGCCGACGCCAAGGCCAAGAAGACCGGCCACGCCGATCTGTCCGCCTACCGCGAGGTCGCCGACACCTCCGGCTCGACGGAGTTCACGGGCTACGGCTCGACCGAGGGTGAGTCGACCATCGTCGGTCTGCTCGTCGACGGTGTCCCGTCGCCGGCCGCCTCCGAGGGCGACGAGGTCGAGGTCGTCCTCGACCGCACCCCCTTCTACGCCGAGGGCGGCGGCCAGCTCGCCGACCAGGGCCGGATCAAGCTCGACACCGGCGCCGTCATCGAGATCCGCGACGTACAGCAGCCCGTCCCCGGCGTCTCCGTGCACAAGGGCTCGGTGCAGGTCGGCGAGGTGACCGTGGGCGCCTCCGCCTACGCCGCCATCGACGTCAAGCGCCGCCGCGCCATCGCCCGCGCCCACAGCGCCACCCACCTCACCCACCAGGCGCTGCGCGACGCCCTCGGCCCGACGGCCGCCCAGGCCGGCTCCGAGAACTCGCCGGGCCGCTTCCGCTTCGACTTCGGCTCGCCCGCCGCCGTCCCCGGCACGGTCCTGACCGACGTCGAGCAGAAGATCAACGAGGTCCTCGCCCGCGAGCTCGACGTCCAGGCCGAGGTCATGAGCATCGACGAGGCCAAGAAGCAGGGGGCCATCGCCGAGTTCGGTGAGAAGTACGGCGAGCGGGTCCGCGTCGTCACCATCGGCGACTTCTCCAAGGAGCTCTGCGGCGGCACGCACGTGCACAACACCGCCCAGCTGGGTCTGGTGAAGCTGCTCGGCGAGTCGTCCATCGGTTCCGGCGTGCGGCGCATCGAGGCCCTCGTCGGCGTCGACGCCTACAACTTCCTGGCCAAGGAGCACACGGTCGTCGCCCAGCTCCAGGAGCTGGTCAAGGGCCGTTCCGAGGAGCTGCCGGAGAAGATCGCCGCCATGCTCGGCAAGCTGAAGGACGCCGAGAAGGAGATCGAGAAGTTCCGCGCGGAGAAGGTGCTCCAGGCCGCCGCGGGGCTCGTCGAGTCCGCCAAGGACGTCCGCGGCACCGCGCTGGTCACCGGCCAGGTCCCGGACGGCACCTCGGCCGACGACCTGCGCAAGCTGGTCCTCGATGTCCGTGGCCGCATCCCCGGTGACCGCCCGGCCGTGGTGGCCCTGTTCACCACCGCGAGCGGCCGCCCGCTGACCGTCATCGCCACCAACGAGGCCGCCCGTGAGCGTGGCCTCAAGGCCGGCGAGCTGGTCCGTACCGCCGCCAAGACCCTCGGCGGCGGCGGCGGCGGCAAGCCGGACGTCGCCCAGGGCGGCGGCCAGAACCCGGACGCGATCGGCGACGCCATCGAGGCTGTCGAGCGTCTCGTGGCCGAAGTCTCGTGAGCGACGTCCGCGCAGCCGCCGAGCCGCGGTCGACGACGATGGCCGCACCTCTGCGCTGCGCGGGCGGAGATGGGGGCCCCTCCCAGGCGTCAGCTCTGGGGGAGAACGATTCGGAAGGGGCCTGATCCTCATGCGCAGAGGACGTCGTCTCTCGATCGACGTCGGGGACGCCCGGATCGGGGTCGCCTCGTGCGACCCCGACGGGGTCCTCGCCACGCCGGTGGAGACCGTGCCGGGTCGTGACATCCCGGCCGCCCACCGGCGCCTGCGGCAGATCGTCGAGGAGTACGAGCCGATCGAGGTCGTCGTCGGTCTGCCCCGTTCGCTGAGCGGCGGTGAGGGCCCGGCGGCGACCAAGGTCCGCGCGTTCGCCCAGGAGCTGGCCCGCGGCATCGCCCCCGTACCCGTGCGGCTCGTGGACGAGAGGATGACCACAGTGACGGCCAGTCAGGGCCTGCGGGCCTCGGGCGTGAAGTCCAAAAAGGGCCGGTCTGTCATCGATCAGGCGGCCGCTGTGATCATCCTTCAGAACGCTCTTGAGTCCGAACGGGTATCAGGTAATCCGCCCGGCGAGGGCGTCGAAGTGGTCATCTGATCGCGATACGGTAACGTTCCGCGCGATGCGGCGGCGTTCGAACAGCTGCCGCACAACGTAGAGGCGGACCGTCCGGTGCCTGCCTCGCGGCACTAGGGGATCGATGACTGAGTATGGCCGGGGCCCCGGCTCCGAACCGTGGCATCCCGAGGATCCGCTGTACGGAGACCAGGGATGGAGAGGACAGCAGGCCGAACCCGGTCCTGCGTCCTACGGCGGCCAGCCGCAGCAGCAGTACCCGCAGCAGCCGCAGGCGCAGTCGTACTACGGAAGCGGAAACGATTCTCAGTACTCGACGGGCTATCAGCAGCAGTACCCGCCCCAGGGGTACGACGGGCAGCAGTACCCGCCCCAGCAGCTCCATCAGCCCCAGCAGTACGGCGGGACCTGGGACACCGGCCAGCAGCCGGCCTGGGACACCGGTCAGCAGCAGGCCTGGGACACCGGCCAGCAGCCCGCGATGCCGTACGACCCGAACACGGGAGCAGTCCCGTACGGCGGCGCGGACTACTACGGGACGCCCGAGGCCTACCCGCCGCCGCAGCCTCCCGGCCGCCGCACCGCCCCGGCAGCGCAGCCGCACCGGGCGCCCGAGCCGGAACCCGACTGGCAGCCGGACCCGCAGCAGGAAGAGGACCATCCCTTCTTCACGGGTGACGACGGTCACGACGACGGTGGGGACGACGACCCGGCAGGGGACGGTCGCCGCGGCGGCCGTGACGGCCGCGGCCCCGCCAAGAAGAAGAAAAAGGGCCGCAACGGTTTCGCGTGCCTGTTCGTCGCGATGGTCCTGGTCGGTGGGGCCGGCGGTGCCGGCTACGTCGGATACCAGTTCTGGCAGGGCCAGTTCGGCGCCGCGCCGGACTACGAGGGCGCGGGCACCGGCACCGCCGAGGTCGAGATCCCTCTGGGTGCGAGCGGCACCGAGATCGGAAACGTCCTCAAGAAGGCCGGCGTCGTGAAGAGCGTCGATGCCTTCGTCTCGGCCCAGAACGAGAATCCTAAAGGTACGAGCATCCAGCCCGGCGTATATATCCTGAAAAAGGAGATGTCCGCCGCGAATGCGGTCAAGGCGATGCTCGATCCCAGCAGCCGCAACGCCATGTCGATTCCCGAGGGGCAGCGGAACGCCCAGATCTACGCACAGATCGACAAACGGCTCGATCTCGAACCCGGCACCACGAAAAAGGTGGCCGCGGCCCAGGCGAAGAATCTCGGACTGCCCGACTGGGCGCAGGGCCACCCCGACCTCAAGGACCCCCTGGAGGGTTTCCTCTTCCCCGCCACCTATCCGGTCGCCAAGGGCAGCAAGCCGGAGGACATCCTCGAGAAGATGGTCGCCCGCGCCAAGGCCGAGTACACCAAGGTCGGCGTCGAGACCAAGGCGAAGCAGCTCGGTCTCGCAGGGCCCTGGGAACTGATCACCGTCGCCAGCCTGGTGCAGGCCGAAGGCAAGACGAAGGACGACTACCGGAAGATGTCCGAGGTCGTCTACAACCGCCTGAAGCCGACCAACACCGAGACGAACCAGCTGCTCCAGTTCGACTCCACCTTCAACTATCTGAAGGGCCGGAGCGACATCAAGATCGGCGAAGCCGAGATCAACAGCAACAAGGACCCGTACAACACGTACACGCGGAAGGGGCTGACCCCCGGGCCCATCGGCAACCCGGGCCTGCTGGCGCTGGAGGCAACCCTGAGCCCCACGAAGGACGGCTGGATGTACTTCGTGGCGACCGACGGCAAGCACAAGACGGAATTCGCCAAGACGATCGCCGAGTTCCAGAGGCTGAAGGACAAGTTCAATGAACAGTCGGGTAACGGCTGAGGCCCGCAGGGCCGCGGTCCTCGGGTCGCCCATCGCCCACTCGCTGTCGCCGGTGCTGCACCGCGCCGCCTATGCGGCACTCGGCCTCAACGACTGGTCGTACGACCGCTTCGAGGTGAGCGAGGCGGATCTCGAGGGCTTCGTGGCGGGGCTCGACAGCTCCTGGGCAGGGCTGTCCCTGACCATGCCGCTCAAGCGGGCGATCATTCCGCTGCTGGACGAGGTCAGCGACACCGCGGCCGCCGTCGAGGCCGTCAACACCGTCGTCTTCACCGAGGACGGCCGCCGCACCGGCGACAACACGGACATCCCCGGCATGGTCGCCGCGCTGCGCGAGCGCGGCGTCGAGAAGGTGGAGTACGCCGCCGTCCTCGGCGCCGGCGCCACCGCGTCCTCCGCGCTCGCCGCACTCGCCCGGATCTGTACCGGCCCGGTCACCGCCTACGTACGCAGCCATGTCCGGGCCGAGGAGATGCGCGGCTGGGGCGAGCGGCTGGGCGTCGAGGTGCACACGGCCGACTGGGCGGAGGCGGGTCACGCCTTCGACGCCCCGCTCGTCGTCGCGACCACCCCCGCCGGAGCGACGGACGCCCTCGTCCCGTACGTTCCCGACCGCCCCGGCACCCTCTTCGACGTCCTCTACGACCCGTGGCCGACCCCGCTCGCGGCGGCCTGGGCCGAGCAGGACGGCTCCGTCGTCGGCGGCCTCGACCTGCTGGTGCACCAGGCCGTACTCCAGGTCGAGCAGATGACCGGCCGCTCCCCGGCGCCGCTCGCCGCCATGCGCGCGGCGGGCGAGGAAGCGCTCGCCGCACGCTGATTTCGCGCCATCGCCCGTCGCAAACACGTCCGCCTGCTGGACCACCGGCCTGGTCCGGGGGCCGGACGTGGGAGGATCAGGGGAGGCGGGCCAGGGCCGCGCACCCGGTCGCGCCGTCGCAGTTCCAGGCGCGAGCATGAGGAGCACCGTTGAGCAGGTTGCGCTGGCTGACCGCGGGGGAGTCGCACGGCCCCGCACTGGTGGCGACGCTGGAGGGTCTTCCCGCCGGTGTCCCGATCACCACGGAGATGGTGGCGGACCACCTTGCCCGGCGGCGCCTCGGCTATGGACGCGGTGCGCGGATGAAGTTCGAGCGTGACGAGGTCACCTTCCTGGGCGGTGTACGCCACGGCCTCACCATGGGCTCGCCCGTCGCCGTGATGGTCGGCAACACCGAGTGGCCGAAGTGGGAGAAGGTCATGGCGGCCGACCCGGTCGACCCGGCCGAGCTCGCCGAACTGGCCCGCAACGCCCCGCTGACCCGCCCCCGGCCCGGCCATGCCGACCTCGCCGGTATGCAGAAGTACGGCTTCGACGAGGCCCGGCCCATCCTGGAGCGCGCCAGCGCCCGGGAGACCGCCGCGCGCGTCGCCCTCGGCGCGGTCGCCCGCTCCTACCTGAAGGAGACCGCGGGCATCGAGATCGTCTCGCATGTCGTGGAGCTGGCCGCCGCGAAGGCCCCGTACGGCTTCTACCCGACGCCCGCCGATGTCGAGAAGCTGGACGCCGACCCGGTCCGCTGCCTCGACGCGGACGCGTCGAAGGCGATGGTCGCCGAGATCGACCAGGCCCACAAGGACGGCGACACGCTCGGCGGTGTGGTGGAGGTGCTCGCGTACGGCGTGCCCGTCGGCCTCGGCTCGCACGTCCACTGGGACCGGCGCCTCGACGCCCGCCTCGCCTCCGCCCTCATGGGCATCCAGGCCATCAAGGGCGTCGAGGTCGGCGACGGCTTCGAACTGGCCCGCGTCCCCGGCTCCAAGGCGCACGACGAGATCGTCGCCACCGAGGATGGCATCAAGCGCACCTCCGGCCGTTCCGGCGGCACCGAGGGCGGTCTCACGACGGGCGAGCTGCTGCGCGTACGGGCGGCGATGAAGCCGATCGCGACCGTGCCCCGGGCGCTGAAGACCATCGACGTCAGCACCGGCGAGGCGGCCGCCGCCCACCACCAGCGTTCCGACGTCTGCGCCGTGCCGGCCGCCGGTATCGTCGCGGAGGCCATGGTGGCGCTGGTCCTGGCCGACGCGGTCGCCGAGAAGTTCGGCGGCGACAGCGTCACCGAGACCCGCCGCAATGTGCAGTCGTACCTCGACCACCTGGCCATCCGGTGAGTGACGAACGCGACGAACGCGACGAACGCGACGAACGCGACGAACGTGGGGCCGCCGGGCCGCAGGTCGTTCTGATCGGGCCGATGGGTGTCGGCAAGACCACCGTCGGCGCCCTCGTCGCCGAGCGCCTCGGCACCGGCTACCGGGACACCGACGCCGACATCGTGGCCGCCCAGGGCCGGGAGATCTCGGACATCTTCATCGAGGACGGCGAGCCGCACTTCCGCGAACTGGAGCGTGCCGCGGTGCGGACGGCCGTCGCGGAGCACGAGGGCGTCCTGGCTCTCGGCGGCGGTGCCATCCTCGACGAGGGCACCCGCGAGCTGCTGTCCGGTCTGCCCGTCGTCTATCTGTCGATGGACGTCGAGGAGGCCGTACGCCGCGTCGGGCTCAACACCGCCCGCCCGCTGCTCGCCGTCAACCCGCGCCGCCAGTGGCGCGAGCTGATGGAGGCCCGTCGGCATCTGTACACCGAAGTCGCGCGTGTCGTCGTCGCCACGGACGACCGCACCCCCGAAGAGGTCGCGCAGGCGGTCCTCGACGCACTCGAATTGCTGCATCTCCCGGGGGACGACCCCCGGACCCCCGGCCAGGAGAAGACCGTATGACCGAGCAGGCAGTGACCCGTGTCCAGGTCGGCGGCACCGCGGGCACCGATCCTTACGAGGTGCTCGTCGGCCGGCAGCTGCTGGGCGAACTCCCCGGGCTGATCGGCCCGAGGGCCAAGCGTGTCGCCGTGATCCACCCCGAGGCGCTCGCCGAGACCGGCGACGCGGTCCGCCAGGACCTCGCCGACCAGGGGTACGAGGCCGTCGCCATCCAGGTGCCGAACGCCGAGGAGGCCAAGACCGTCGAGGTCGCGGCGTACTGCTGGAAGGCACTCGGCCAGACGGGTTTCACCCGTACCGACGTCATCGTCGGCGTCGGCGGCGGGGCGACGACCGACCTGGCCGGCTTCGTCGCGGCGTCGTGGCTGCGCGGGGTGCGCTGGATCGCGATCCCGACCACGGTCCTCGCCATGGTCGACGCGGCCGTCGGCGGCAAGACCGGCATCAACACCGCCGAGGGCAAGAACCTCGTCGGCGCCTTCCACCCGCCGGCCGGTGTGCTCTGCGACCTCGGCGCGCTGGACTCGCTGCCCGTCCACGACTACGTCAGCGGCCTGGCCGAGATCATCAAGGCCGGCTTCATCGCCGACCCGGTGATCCTCGACCTGATCGAGGCGGACCCGGAGGGCGCCCGCACCCCGTCCGGGCCGCACACGGCCGAGCTGATCGAGCGCTCCATCCGGGTCAAGGCCGAGGTCGTCTCCAGCGACCTCAAGGAGTCGGGCCTGCGCGAGATCCTCAACTACGGCCACACGCTGGCGCACGCCATCGAGAAGAACGAGCGCTACAAGTGGCGGCACGGCGCCGCCGTATCCGTCGGTATGGTCTTCGCCGCCGAACTCGGGCGTCTCGCCGGGCGGTTGGACGACGCGACCGCCGACCGGCACCGCACCGTCCTGGAGTCGGTCGGACTGCCCCTCACGTACCGTGGCGACCAGTGGCCCAAGCTGCTGGAGACCATGAAGGTCGACAAGAAGTCCCGCGGTGATCTGCTGCGCTTCATCGTGCTCGACGGCCTGGCCAAGCCGACGGTGCTGGAGGGCCCGGACCCGGCGGTGCTGCTGGCGGCGTTCGGCGAGGTGTCCGCATGAGCCGCAAGGTCCTCGTCCTCAACGGGCCGAACCTCGGCCGGCTCGGCTCGCGCGAGCCCGATGTGTACGGCGCCACGTCGTACACGGGGCTGGTCGACGCCTGCCAGTCGCTGGGCAAGGAGCTCGGCTTCGACGTCGACGTACGCGAGACGAACGACGAGGGGGAGATGATCCGCTGGCTGCACGAGGCGGCCGACGGTGCCGTCCCCGTCGTTCTGAACCCCGGCGCGTTCACGCACTACTCGTACGGGATGCGCGACGCGGCCGCCCAGCGGACCGCCCCGCTCATCGAGGTGCACATCTCGAATCCGTACGCACGGGAGGAATTCCGCCACACTTCGGTCGTCGCTGCGGTCGCCTCCGGCACGGTCGCGGGCTTCGGGATCGGCTCGTACCGGCTGGCCCTGCGCGCGCTGGCCGACGAACTCACCGGCTGACGGGGCACTCTGGACCGGCCCCGGTCGTTGCCACAGTGGCGGCCGGGGAGGGTACCGTTCGGTGCGGGCCGGTCAACTGCCGCCCGACCAGCGTGAAGTCGTACGAGACGGAGTGGCACCGGATGCAGCACGCAGTGGGAGCTCCGCTGCCGTCCAACGGGCCGGGGCGCTTTCCGGGACACGTCCCCGTTCCCGGACCCGGCCCCGTCCCCAGTTCCGGCCCCATCCCGGTTCCCGGCCCCGTCCCCGGTTCCGGCCCCATCCCGGTTCCCGGGTCCGGCCCCGTTCCCGGACCGGTCACGGCGTCCGGGCCGGGGCCCGTGCCGGGACACGGCCCGGTGGCGGGATGGGAGCACCAGGCGCAGCACCCCGGCCCTCCGCCGCCGCAGGGCATGCCCTCTCCCGGCTGGAGCGGCCCCGCCCCGCAGCACGCCCCGTTGCCTCCGTCCCGTGACACCACGGGCCACGTTCAGCTGCCCCCCGGCGGACCGGTCCCCATACCCTCGCCCCCCGCAGCCTCGCCCGGGGGGACCCCCACGCCCCCTGCCGACAGCGGCACCGGTCCGGCCACTCTCGCGGTCCTCCTGATCGGCCCGGCGGGCGCGGGCAAGACGACCGTCGCCCGGCACTGGGCCAAGCACCGCCGCGTGCCCACCGCGCACATCAGCCTGGACGACGTCCGCGAATGGGTATGCTCCGGCTTCGCCGACCCCCAGTCCGGCTGGAACGACCAGTCCGAGGCCCAGTACCGCCTCGCCCGCCGCACCTGCGGCTTCGCCGCCCGCAACTTCCTGGCCAACGGCATTTCGTGCATCCTCGACGACGCCGTCTTCCCCGACCGCCCGGTCGTCGGCCTCGGCGGCTGGAAGCGGCACGTCGGCCCCGGCCTGCTGCCCGTCGTACTGCTCCCTGGGCTGGAGATCGTCCTGGAGCGCAACGCGGAGCGCAGCGGAAACCGCCGGCTCTCGGACGAAGAGGTCGCCAGCATCCACGGCCGTATGGCCGGCTGGTACGGCTCGGGGCTCCCGATCATCGACAACTCCCAGTGCGACGTCGAAACGACGGCGCGCATCCTCGACGACGTCCTGGCCCGCGCCCTGATGAGCCCGCCTGCCTGGTAGCCCCCGATTCGCCCGCCGGGGTCCTTCCGGGCCGAGGGCCCGGGGGGAGACCGAGGCGCGCGGCGGAGCACCCGGTCACCGCCTCGCCGGTGGCCCGGTCGGACGCCCTCAACCGGCCGGATCGCGCCGTCGCTCTTAGGCTCGTGGCATGTCCGAGGTGTTCGCTGCCCGCCGAGGCCGGCTGCGCGACCGGTGTGCCGCAGCCGGAACTGCCGCGGCGCTGGTGTCCCGGCCTGCCAATGTCCGTTATCTCGCGGGCGGAGCCCCGCCCGGCGCCGTGCTGCTGCTGAGCCCCGCCGGCGCCGCCGACGATGTCCTGCTGTGCCCGACCGTGCCCAGTGGTGACCCCACCGACGGGCGGCTGGACGAGAAGCTGCGGCTGACCGTGCTGCCCACGCACGGGGGAGACCCCGCGGTCGCCGCCGCGCAGGTCGCCGGGACCGCCGGGGCGGACTCCCTCGGCGTCGAGGAACACCACCTCACCGTCGCCCGCCACCGTGCCATCGGCTCGGTAGCACCCCGGCTGCTCCTCGCCGACCTCGGTGGAGCCGTCGAGCAGCAGCGGATGGTGAAGGACGAGGACGAGATCGCGTGCCTGCGGATCGCCGCGGAGATCACCGACCAGGCCCTCGGCGAGCTGCTCGAGTCGATCCTCGTCGGCCGCACCGAGCGGCATCTCGCCCTGGAGCTGGAGCGGCGCCTCGTCGACCACGGCGCCGACGGACCCGGCTTCCCGACGTCCGTCGCCACCGGCCCGAACGCCGGACGCGGCGGCCACCGCCCCTCGGACCGACGCGTCGAAGAGGGCGATTTTCTCTCCGTGTGCCTGGGCGCCAACTACCGCGGCTACCGCTGCGAGATCGGCCGTACCTTCGTCATCGGCACGACCCCCGCGGACTGGCAGATCGAGCTGTACGACCTGGTCTTCGCCGCTCAGCGGGCCGGCCGCGAGGCCCTCATGCCCGGCGCCGAGTACCGCGATGTCGACCGGGCGGCCCGGCACGTACTCGCCGCCGCGGGCTACGGGGAGGGCCTGGCGCCCTGGACCGGGCACGGTGTAGGACTGGAAATCGACGAGGACCCGCAGCTGGCACCTGCCGCCATGGGTAAACTGGACGCTTGTGTGCCGGTCACCGTCGAACCGGGGGTCCACCTCCCGGGCCGGGGCGGGGTCCGGATCGATGACACGCTCGTCGTGCGCCAGGAGGCGGACGGCGGACCCGAGCTACTCACCATCACGACCAAGGAGCTGCTCGCGCTCTAGAGCGCGCGGCGGCAGCGCGCACCTTCGCCTTCCTCGGTCGTCCACCAGCGTCAGTCCAGGAGATTCCGCAACCGTGGCCACCACGAACGACCTCAAGAACGGCATGGTGCTCAAGCTCGACAACGACCAGCTCTGGTCCGTCGTCGAGTTCCAGCACGTCAAGCCCGGCAAGGGCCCGGCCTTCGTGCGCACCAAGCTCAAGAACGTGCTGTCCGGCAAGATCGTCGACAAGACGTTCAACGCCGGCGTCAAGGTCGAGACGGCCACCGTCGACCGCCGCGACATGCAGTTCTCGTACATGGACGGCGACTACTTCGTCTTCATGGACATGCAGACCTACGACCAGCTGCACGTCTCCCGCCCCGCCGTCGGTGACGCCGCGAACTTCCTCATCGAGGGCTTCACCGCGACCGTCGCCACGCACGAGGGCGAGGTGCTCTACGTCGAGCTCCCGGCCGCCGTCGAGCTGGTCATCAAGGAGACCGAGCCGGGCGTGCAGGGCGACCGCTCCACCGGTGGCACCAAGCCCGCCACCCTGGAGACCGGCTACACCATCCAGGTCCCGCTCTTCATCACCACCGGTGAGAAGATCAAGGTCGACACCCGTTCCGGCGACTACCTCGGCCGGGTGAACAGCTAACCGTGGCTGCCCGCAACAAGGCCCGCAAGCGTGCCTTCCAGATCCTCTTCGAGGCCGACCAGCGCGGTACCTCCGTGCGGGAAGTCCTCGCGGACTGGATCCGGCACTCGCGGTCCGACGACCGTCAGCCGCCGGTCGGTGAGTACACCATGGAGCTGGTCGAGGGGTACGCGGAGCACGCGGACCGTATCGACGAACTCATCGCCACCTACGCGGTCGGCTGGACGCTCGACCGGATGCCGGTCGTCGACCGCAACATCCTGAGGCTCGGCGCGTACGAGCTCGTGTGGGTGGACGAGACCCCGGACGCGGTGGTGATCGACGAGGCGGTGCAGCTCGCCAAGGAGTTCTCCACGGACGACTCGCCGTCCTTCGTGAACGGCCTGCTGGGCCGTTTCAAGGACCTCAAGCCGAGCCTGCGCCGGGACGCCTGAGCCCGGTGGCCGAGCCACGAAGGCCCGCAGCGAATGCGCTGCGGGCCTTCGGCGTCTCTGCGTGCGCCGAGCGGTGGGGGCGTGTACGGGCCAGCCGCCCGCACCTCCACTGCACCCCGTGCCGCGCCGGCATGACAGGCCGCACTGGCCTCGGTGGCCTCGGCCATCTCGGCCACGGTGGGGGTCCAGCGCCGCCCACACCTCAGGTGGGGACGTCGCGCCCCCGCGTCTGCGGCAGCGACGTCGCGCCGCCGCGTCTGCGGCAGGGACGTCACGCCCCCGCACCTCCGGTGGGCCCAGGTGCCGTCGTCACTCGCCGGACGTGCTGAAAGGCCGCCGGGCCGGGGGAAGTACTGCTCCCCCCGGCCCGGCGGCACGTTTCTGCTAGTGCGGCGTCAGCCCTCTTCGTGGGCGACCGCGCGGCGCGCGTCCGCGTCCAGAACGCCCCAGCTGATCAGCTGCTCGGTGAGCACCGAGGGAGACTGGTCGTAGATGACGGCGAGCGTGCGCAGGTCGTCCTGGCGGATCGAGAGCACCTTGCCGTTGTAGTCACCGCGCTGGCTCTGGATCGTCGCCGCGTAACGCTGCAGCGGGCCGGCCTTCTCCGCGGGGACGTGGGCGAGGCGCTCCAGGTCCAGAACGAGCTTCGGCGGCGGCTCCGCGGCCCCGCCGGGAGTGGTGCCCGGGAGGAGCTCCTGCACCGGCACACCGTAGAAGTCCGCCAGCTCGGCGAGACGCTGCACGGTCACGGCACGGTCCCCACGCTCATAGGAACCGACGACGACGGCCTTCCAGCGGCCCTGGGACTTCTCCTCCACCCCGTGGAGCGAGAGCCCCTGCTGGGTACGGATGGCGCGGAGCTTGGCCCCGAGCTGTTTTGCGTATTCGCTGGACATATAGCTCCCCGGACGCTGTATCAACGTGCGGCTCCGCCGCGCGGCTGGTCACTCACTGTGAGGTTACGCAGCGTTACTTGGCTGCGTCAAGCCGAATGGTCCGTACGACACTTCCGAGGGGGGTGACCTGCGGTCGCGCCGGACCCTGGTACCGTGGACGGCGCAAATCCGACGTCCTTTAAGGTCCGTCCCGTGAGGCGGAGAAGGAGGTCCGTTTCGTATGGACACGAACAGCCCTGATGTCGCGCGCCCTGTTCTCGAGGGCCCGGACATCGCGCGGGTACTGACCCGCATCGCCCACGAAATCGTCGAGCGCGCCAAGGGCGCCGACGACGTGGTTCTCCTCGGCATCCCGACGCGCGGTGTCTGTCTTGCCCGCCGGCTCGGCGACAAGCTCGAGGAAATCACCGGCCGCACGATCCCGGTCGGCTCGCTCGACATCACCATGTACCGCGACGACCTGCGGCTCCGGCCCGCCCGTGCGCTCGCCCGCACGGACATCCCGGCCGACGGCATCGACGGCCGTCTGGTCGTACTCGTCGACGACGTGCTCTTCTCCGGCCGTACCATCCGCGCCGCCCTCGACGCGATGAACGACATCGGGCGCCCGCGCGCCGTCCAGCTCGCAGTCCTCGTCGACCGAGGCCACCGCGAACTGCCCATCCGTGCCGACTACGTAGGCAAGAACCTCCCGACGTCGCTGCGGGAGACGGTCAAGGTCCAGCTCGCCGAGGAGGACGGCCGCGACAGCGTGCTGCTCGGCGAGCGACGCGAGATGGGGGCTCCCCCGGCCGAGGGCCGGGGGAGGGAGACCGCCCCGGCCGGCGAGCAGTAGCACCCCCGTACGGCCCCACCCGCCCTACGGGCTCGCCTGCGCGCCCGCATGCCCGCACACCTCCACACTCCGGAGCACACCCAGATGAAGCGTCACCTCATCTCGGCCGCCGACCTCACCCGCGACGACGCCGTCCTCATCCTCGACACCGCCGAGGAGATGGCCCGGGTCGCCGACCGGCCGATCAAGAAGCTGCCCACCCTGCGCGGCCGTACCGTCGTCAACCTCTTCTTCGAGGACTCGACCCGGACCCGGATCTCCTTCGAGGCCGCCGCCAAGCGCCTGTCCGCCGACGTCATCAACTTCTCGGCCAAGGGCTCGTCGGTCTCCAAGGGCGAGTCCCTGAAGGACACCGCGCTCACCCTGGAGGCGATGGGCGCCGACGCCGTCGTCATCCGCCACCACGCCTCCGGCGCCCCGTACCGGCTCGCGAACTCCGGCTGGATCGACGGTGCCGTCGTCAACGCCGGCGACGGCACCCATGAGCACCCCACCCAGGCGCTGCTGGACGCCTTCACCATGCGCCGCCGCCTGGTCGGCCGGGATGCCGGCATAGGGCGCGACCTGGAAGGCCGCCGCATCACGATCGTCGGTGACGTCCTGCACAGCCGCGTCGCCCGCTCCAACGTCCACCTGCTCACCACGCTCGGCGCGCACGTCACCCTCGTGGCCCCGCCCACCCTGGTGCCGGTCGGCGTCGACACCTGGCCGTGCGACGTCTCGTACGACCTCGACGACGTGCTGCCGAAGTCCGACGCCGTGATGATGCTGCGTGTGCAGCGCGAGCGGATGAACGCCGCCTTCTTCCCGACCGAGCGCGAGTACTCGCGCCGCTACGGCCTGGACGGCGACCGGATGGCCCGGATGCCGGAGCACGCCATCGTGATGCACCCCGGCCCGATGAACCGCGGCATGGAGATCACCGCCGAGGTGGCCGACTCCGACCGCTGCACGGCCGTCGAGCAGGTCGCCAACGGGGTGTCGACCCGGATGGCCGTGCTCTATCTGCTTCTGGGCGGCAACGAGCCCGCCGTCACCACCTCCCGCCCGTCGCCCACCACCCTTGAGGGAAGCGCCGCGCGCACCTCTGATGCCGAGGAGAAGTAACCCATGAGCAAGATCCTTATCCGTGGCGCGAAGGTGCTGGGCGGCGAGGCGCAGGACGTACTGATCGACGGCGAGACCATCGATCAGGTCGGTACGGTCCTGGAGGCGGGCGACGCCACCGTCGTGGAGGCCGAGGGCAAGGTCCTGCTGCCCGGCCTGGTCGACCTGCACACGCACCTGCGTGAGCCCGGCCGCGAGGACTCCGAGACCGTCCTCACGGGTACCCGCGCGGCCGCGAGCGGCGGCTACACGGCCGTGTTCGCCATGGCCAACACCTTCCCGGTCGCCGACACCGCCGGCGTCGTCGAGCAGGTCTGGCGGCTCGGCAAGGAGCACGGCTACTGCGACGTCCAGCCGATCGGCGCCGTCACCGTCGGCCTGGAGGGCAAGAAGCTCGCCGAGCTGGGCGCCATGCACGACTCCGCCGCCGGGGTCACCGTCTTCTCCGACGACGGCAAGTGCGTCGACGACGCCGTGATCATGCGCCGGGCGCTGGAGTACGTGAAGGCCTTCGGCGGCGTCGTCGCGCAGCACGCGCAGGAGCCGCGGCTCACCGAGGGCGCCCAGATGAACGAGGGAATCGTCTCCGCCGAGCTGGGTCTCGGCGGCTGGCCCGCCGTCGCCGAGGAGTCGATCATCGCCCGCGACGTGCTCCTCGCCGAGCACGTCGGCTCCCGCGTCCACATCTGCCACCTGTCGACCGCCGGCTCGGTCGAGATCGTCCGCTGGGCCAAGGCCCGCGGCATCGACGTCACCGCAGAGGTCACCCCGCACCACCTCCTCCTCACCGACGAGCTGGTCCGCACGTACAACCCCGTCTACAAGGTCAACCCGCCGCTGCGCACCGAGCGCGACGTCATGGCCCTGCGCGAGGCGCTCGCCGACGGCACGATCGACATCGTCGCCACCGACCACGCCCCGCACCCGCACGAGGACAAGGACTGCGAGTGGGCCGCGGCCGCCATGGGCATGGTCGGCCTCGAGACCGCGCTGTCCGTCGTCCAGCAGACGATGGTCGAGACCGGGCTGCTGACCTGGGAAGGCGTCGCCGACCGCATGTCCTTCGCGCCCGCCAGGATCGGACAGGCCGAGGGCCACGGCCGCGCCGTCTCGGCAGGTGAGCCCGCCAACCTCACCCTGCTCGATCCGGCATACCGTGGAACTGTGGACCCCGCGGGCTTCGCCTCCCGCAGCCGCAACACCCCCTACGAGGGCCGCGAGCTGCCGGGGCGCGTCACCCACACCTTCCTGCGGGGCCGGGCGACGCTGATGGACGGGAAGCTGGCGTGACACCACTGATCAATCTGGCAGCCGAAGAGGTCGAGCGGAAGTCGGCGGAGGTGACCGACTGGGCCGCCCGCCTCGGCTGGGTCGCCGGGCTGCTGCTCTTCATCGCCCTCGTCTACTGGCTGATGCGCCAGGGCTGGAAGTGGCGCGGTGAGCTCCAGTCGGGGCTGCCCGAGCTGCCGGCCGCGCCGGAGTCCGCAGGCGAGCCCAGGCTGAGGCTGACCGGCCGCTACCACGGTTCGACGACCGCCGGGCAGTGGCTCGACCGGATCGTCGCCCGCGGCCTCGGCACCCGCAGCCGCGTCGAACTGACGCTCACCGACGCCGGAATCGACGTCGTACGCCCCGGGGCCACCGACTTCTTCATCCCGGCGGCGGCCCTGCGCGAGGCCCGCCTCGACAAGGGAATCGCCGGAAAGGTCCTCGCCGAGGGCGGACTGCTGATCGTCACCTGGGCGCACGGCGACCAGCAGATCGACTCCGGTTTCCGCTCCGACCACGCGGCCGAGCACACCGCCTGGGTCGAAGCCGTCAACGCAGTCCACTCGAAGAACCACTTCAACACGACGGAAGGCGCCGCACGATGACGACCTCCAGCCAGGGAACCCCAGTCAAGAGGGGGCTTCCCGCCGTACTCGTCCTGGAGGACGGCCGCACCTTCCGCGGCCGCGCCTACGGGGCCGTGGGGGTGACCTTCGGCGAGGCCGTGTTCTCCACCGGCATGACCGGCTACCAGGAGACCCTCACCGACCCGTCGTACCACCGCCAGGTCGTCGTGATGACCGCCCCGCACGTCGGCAACACCGGCGTCAACGACGAGGACCCCGAGTCGCAGCGCATCTGGGTGTCCGGATACGTCGTCCGAGACCCCGCCCGCATTCCCTCCAACTGGCGCGCCAAGCGCTCCCTGGACGAGGAACTGGCCCACCAGGGCGTCGTCGGCATCAGCGGCATCGACACCCGCGCCCTGACCCGTCATCTGCGCGAGCGCGGCGCCATGCGCGTCGGCATCTTCTCCGGCAACGCGCTGCCCGACGAGGGCACGATGCTCGCCGAGGTGCGCCAGTCGCCCGAGATGAAGGGCGCGAACCTGTCCGCCGAGGTCGCCACCAAGGAGACGTACGTCGTCCCGGCCATCGGTGAGAAGAAGTTCACCGTCGCCGCGGTCGACCTCGGCATCAAGGGCATGACCCCGCACCGGATGGCCGAGCGCGGCATCGAGGTGCACGTCCTGCCCGCCACCGCGACCGCCGAGGACGTCTTCGCGGTCGACCCGGACGGGGTGTTCTTCTCCAACGGTCCGGGCGACCCGGCCACCGCCGACCACCCCGTCGCCGTCATGCAGGCCGTCCTGGAGCGCAAGACGCCGCTCTTCGGCATCTGCTTCGGCAACCAGATCCTCGGCCGGGCGCTCGGCTTCGGCACGTACAAGCTCAAGTACGGCCACCGGGGCATCAACCAGCCCGTGCAGGACCGTACGACCGGCAAGGTCGAGGTCACCGCGCACAACCACGGTTTCGCCGTCGACGCCCCGCTCGACAAGGTCTCCGAGACCCCCTACGGCCGCGCCGAGGTCTCCCACGTCTGCCTCAACGACAACGTGGTGGAGGGCCTCCAGCTGCTCGACCAGCCGGCCTTCAGCGTCCAGTACCACCCCGAAGCTGCCGCGGGCCCGCACGACGCCGCGTACCTGTTCGACCGCTTCGTATCCCTGATGGAGGGCCAGCGTGCCTAAGCGCACCGATATCCAGTCCGTCCTGGTCATCGGCTCCGGCCCGATCGTCATCGGCCAGGCCGCCGAGTTCGACTACTCCGGAACCCAGGCCTGCCGGGTCCTCAAGTCCGAGGGCCTGCGCGTCATCCTGGTGAACTCCAACCCGGCGACGATCATGACCGACCCGGAGATCGCCGACGCCACGTACGTCGAGCCGATCACCCCCGAGTTCGTCGAGAAGATCATCGCCAAGGAGCGCCCCGACGCCCTCCTGCCCACCCTCGGCGGCCAGACCGCGCTCAACACCGCGATCTCCATGCACGAGCAGGGTGTGCTGGAGAAGTACGGCGTCGAGCTCATCGGCGCCAATGTGGAGGCCATCAACAAGGGCGAGGACCGCGACCTGTTCAAGGAGGTCGTCGAGGCCGTCAACCGCAAGATCGGCCACGGCGAGTCCGCCCGCTCGGTCATCTGCCACTCCATGGACGACGTCCTCAAGGGCGTCGAGACGCTGGGCGGCTACCCCGTCGTCGTCCGCCCCTCCTTCACCATGGGCGGCGCCGGCTCCGGCTTCGCCCACGACGAGGACGAGCTGCGCCGTATCGCCGGCCAGGGCCTGACCCTGTCTCCCACCACCGAGGTGCTCCTGGAGGAGTCCATCCTCGGCTGGAAGGAGTACGAGCTGGAGCTGATGCGCGACAAGCACGACAACGTCGTGGTCGTCTGTTCCATCGAGAACTTCGACCCGATGGGCGTGCACACCGGTGACTCGATCACCGTCGCCCCGGCGATGACGCTGACCGACCGCGAGTACCAGCGGCTGCGCGACATCGGCATCGCGATCATCCGCGAGGTCGGCGTCGACACCGGCGGCTGCAACATCCAGTTCGCGGTCGATCCCGAGGACGGCCGCATCATCGTCATCGAGATGAACCCGCGGGTGTCCCGGTCCTCCGCGCTGGCGTCGAAGGCCACCGGCTTCCCGATCGCCAAGATCGCCGCGAAGCTCGCCGTCGGCTACACGCTGGACGAGATCCCCAACGACATCACCGAGAAGACGCCGGCTTCCTTCGAGCCGACGCTCGACTACGTGGTCGTGAAGGCCCCGCGCTTCGCCTTCGAGAAGTTCCCGTCCGCCGACGCCACGCTCACCACCACCATGAAGTCGGTGGGCGAGGCCATGGCCATCGGCCGCAACTTCACCGAGGCGCTGCAGAAGGCCCTGCGCTCCCTGGAGAAGAAGGGCTCGCAGTTCGACTTCACCGGCCCGGTCGGTGACAAGGACGAGCTGCTGCGCGCATCGGTCCGCCCGACCGACGGCCGTATCAACACCGTCATGCAGGCCATCCGCGCCGGCGCCACCCAGGAGGAGGTCTTCGACGCCACGAAGATCGACCCGTGGTTCGTGGACCAGCTCTTCCTCATCAAGGAGATCGCGGACGAGCTCGCCGCCGCCGAGAAGCTCGACCCCGAGCTGCTCGCCGCCGCCAAGCGGCACGGCTTCTCCGACGCCCAGATCGCCGCGATCCGGGGCCTGCGCGAGGACGTCGTCCGTGAGGTCCGGCACGCCCTCGGCGTCCGCCCGGTCTACAAGACGGTCGACACCTGCGCCGCCGAATTCGCCGCGAACACCCCGTACTTCTACTCGTCCTACGACGAGGAGAGCGAGGTCGCGCCGCGCGAGAAGCCCGCGGTCATCATCCTGGGTTCGGGCCCGAACCGGATCGGCCAGGGCATCGAGTTCGACTACTCCTGCGTCCACGCCTCCTTCGCGCTCAGCGACGCGGGCTACGAGACCGTGATGGTCAACTGCAACCCCGAGACTGTCTCGACGGACTACGACACCTCCGACCGCCTGTACTTCGAGCCGCTCACGCTCGAGGACGTGCTGGAGATCGTCCACGCCGAGACCCTCGCCGGCCCGGTCGCCGGTGTCGTCGTGCAGCTCGGCGGCCAGACCCCGCTCGGCCTGTCGCAGGCACTCAAGGACAACGGCGTCCCGGTCGTCGGCACCTCCCCGGAGGCGATCCACGCAGCCGAGGACCGCGGCGCCTTCGGCCGCGTCCTCGCCGAGGCCGGGCTCCCCGCGCCCAAGCACGGCACCGCCACCACCTTCGCCGGGGCCAAGGCCATCGCCGACGAGATCGGCTACCCGGTGCTGGTCCGCCCGTCGTACGTGCTCGGCGGCCGCGGCATGGAGATCGTGTACGACGAGACCCGCCTCCAGTCGTACATCGCCGAGTCCACCGAGATCAGCCCCGACCGGCCGGTCCTGGTCGACCGCTTCCTCGACGACGCGATCGAGATCGACGTCGACGCGCTCTACGACGGCACCGAGCTCTACCTGGGCGGCGTCATGGAGCACATCGAGGAAGCCGGTATCCACTCCGGTGACTCCGCCTGCGCCCTGCCCCCGATCACCCTCGGCGGCTTCGACATCAAGCGGCTGCGCGCCTCCACGGAGGCGATCGCCAAGGGCGTCGGCGTGCGCGGTCTGATCAACATCCAGTTCGCGATGGCCGGCGACATCCTGTACGTCCTGGAGGCCAACCCGCGCGCCTCCCGGACCGTCCCCTTCACGTCGAAGGCGACGGCCGTACCGCTGGCGAAGGCCGCCGCCCGCATCTCGCTCGGCGCCACCATCGCCGAGCTGCGCGCAGAGGGTCTGCTCCCGGCGAACGGCGACGGCGGCACGCTCCCGATGGACGCCCCGATCTCCGTCAAGGAGGCCGTGATGCCGTGGAGCCGGTTCCGCGACATCCACGGCCGCGGCGTCGACACCGTCCTCGGCCCCGAGATGCGCTCCACGGGCGAGGTCATGGGCATCGACTCGGTCTTCGGCACGGCGTACGCCAAGTCGCAGGCCGGCGCCTACGGTCCGCTCCCGACGAAGGGCCGTGCCTTCATCTCCGTCGCCAACCGCGACAAGCGCTCGATGATCTTCCCGGCGCGGGAGCTGGTCGCGCACGGCTTCGAGCTGCTCGCGACGTCCGGCACGGCCGAGGTGCTCAAGCGCAACGGCATCAACGCCACCGTCGTACGCAAGCAGTCCGAGGGCGAGGGCCCGAACGGCGAGAGGACCATCGTCCAGCTCATCCACGACGGCCAGGTCGACCTCATCGTCAACACCCCGTACGGCACCGGTGGCCGGCTCGACGGATACGACATCCGTACGGCGGCGGTCGCCCGTTCCGTACCGTGCCTGACGACCGTCCAGGCACTGGCAGCCGCAGTCCAGGGCATCGACGCGCTCAACCACGGTGGTGTGGGCGTCCGTTCGCTCCAGGAACACGCGGAACACCTGACCGCGGCCCGCGACTAGCAACCGAGAGGGGGACACCGGAAACGGTGTCCCCCTCCTCATGAGGACACCGCTGAGATGTACAAATTCTTCTTCAACCTGGTCTTCAAGCGGATGGATCCGGAGGAGGCCCACCATCTGGCCTTCCGCTGGATCCGGCTCGCGGTCCGCATCCCGGTGCTGCGCACGTTCATCGCCGCGGCCCTGGCCCCCCGCTACAAGGAGCTGCGCACCGAGGCGCTCGGACTGCGCATGCACGGCCCCTTCGGCCTCGCGGCGGGCTTCGACAAGAACGCCGTCGCCATCGACGGCATGGCGATGCTCGGCTTCGACCATGTCGAGATCGGCACGGTCACGGCGCAGGCCCAGCCCGGCAATCCCAAGAAGCGGCTCTTCCGCCTCGTGCCGGACCGTGCGCTGATCAATCGCATGGGTTTCAACAACGAGGGCTCCGCCGCGGTCGCCGCCCGGCTCGCCGCCCGCCGGGAGATCCTCAGGACGGTCGTCGGCGTCAACATCGGCAAGACCAAGGTCGTACCGGAGGAGGAGGCCGTCGGCGACTACGTGACGTCGACCGAGCGGCTGGCTCGGCACGCCGACTACCTCGTCGTCAACGTCTCCTCGCCGAACACCCCGGGCCTGCGGAACCTTCAGGCCACGGAGGCGCTGCGCCCGCTGCTCAGCGCCGTACGCGAAGCCGCCGACCGCACCGTCACCAGCCGCCGCGTGCCGCTGCTCGTCAAGATCGCACCCGATCTGGCCGACGAGGACGTCGACGCCGTGGCCGATCTGGCGGTCGAACTGGGCCTGGACGGCATCATCGCCACCAACACCACCATCGCCCGCGACGGCCTCGGCCTGAAATCCCATTCCGGTCTGGTCCGGGAGGCCGGCGGACTGTCCGGGGCCCCCGTCAAGGAGCGCTCCCTGCAGGTCCTGCGCCGCCTGTACGCCCGGGTCGGCGACCGCATCACCCTCGTCGGTGTCGGCGGCGTCGAGAACGCCGAGGACGCCTGGCAGCGCATCCTCGCCGGAGCCACCCTCGTCCAGGGCTACAGCGCCTTCATCTACGAGGGGCCGTCCTACGCCCGCGGCATCCACAAGGGCCTGGCCGCGCGCCTGGCCGCCAGTCCGTACGCCACCCTCGCCGAGGCCGTCGGCGCCGAAACCCGAAAGGCAGCCACCCGATGAGCGCTCCGGAACCCTTCGGCACCCGCCTGCGTCACGCCATGGACACCCGCGGGCCCCTCTGCGTGGGCATCGACCCGCACGCCTCGCTGCTGACGGCGTGGGGCCTGAACGACGACATCGCAGGCCTGGAGCGCTTCACGAGGACGGTCGTCGAGGCGCTCGCCGACCGGGTGGCCGTACTCAAGCCGCAGTCGGCGTTCTTCGAGCGCTTCGGCTCGCGCGGCGTCGCGGTCCTGGAGAAGGCCGTCGAGGAGGCCCGCGACGCCGGCGCGCTGGTGCTGATGGACGCCAAGCGCGGGGACATCGGCTCGACCATGGGCGCGTACGCCGAGACGTATCTGCGCAAGGACTCGCCGCTGTTCTCGGACGCGGTGACGGTCTCGCCGTACCTCGGCTTCGGCTCGCTCCGTCCGGCGCTGGACCTGGCCGTCCTGAACGGCTGTGGCGTCTTCGTCCTCGCCCTCACCTCCAACCCCGAGGGCGCCGAGGTGCAGCGCTCGACCGCGGCCGGCGGCGTCTCGCTGGCCCAGCTCATGCTGAACCACATGGCCGACGAGAACGCGGGCGCCTCGCCGCTCGGCTCGGTCGGCGCGGTCGTCGGGGCCACGCTCGGTGACGCGGGCGTCGACCTGGACATCAACGGCCCCCTCCTCGCCCCCGGCATCGGAGCCCAGGGCGCGACCCCGGCCGACCTGCCGGGCGTCTTCGGCGCGGCCGTGAGGAACGTGGTCCCGAGCGTGAGCCGTGGCGTGCTGCGGCACGGTCCGGACGTGGCGGCGCTCCGCGAGTCGGCGACCCGTTTCGCCGAAATGGTGCGCGCGGCGATCGCGGACGCCTGACCGGCGGCGCGTGGCCGGAGCACGTGACCAGGGCGGGAGAGCGCATCACCGGAGGCGCTCACCGGCGGTTTCTTGACAGAAACCTGGTTGTTATGTCTGGAATATCCTGGTCGAGCGATGCTGACCAGGACTTTTCCGCTGTTCTCGCTGACTGGAGCGGTCCAGGCCGCTAGTCTCCGTCGAGAGTCAGCGTTGCAGCGGTCATTGCGTTGCTCGTTGCTCGCCTGGTGTGGGGCGATTAGGTTCCTCACCGGTCCGTATCCGACAGTTCGACATCCGAGGTGACGTAGGCGTGGCTCTTCCGCCCCTTACCCCTGAACAGCGCGCAGCCGCGCTCGAAAAGGCCGCCGCGGCTCGCCGGGAGCGGGCCGAGGTCAAGAATCGACTCAAGCACTCCGGCGCCTCGCTCCACGAGGTCATCAAGCAGGGCCAGGAGAACGACGTCATCGGCAAGATGAAGGTCTCCGCCCTGCTCGAGTCCCTCCCCGGCGTGGGCAAGGTCCGCGCCAAGCAGATCATGGAGCGGCTCGGCATCTCCGAGAGCCGTCGCGTGCGGGGTCTCGGCTCCAACCAGATCGCCTCTCTTGAGCGCGAGTTCGGCGGCGGCGCCGCCTGACGTTCTCGGGCACTCCCGAGAACCTGGATAATCGCTGCATGGCAGCAGAGGTACGTCCGCGGCTGACCGTGCTCTCCGGCCCCTCCGGGGTGGGCAAGAGCACGGTCGTCGCCCATATGCGCAAGGTCCACCCCGAGGTCTGGCTCTCGGTGTCGGCCACCACACGAAAGCCGCGCCCCGGCGAGCGTCACGGCGTCCAGTATTTCTTCGTCACCGACGAGGAATTCGACAAGCTAGTCGCCAACGGCGAGCTGCTGGAATGGGCAGAATTCGCGGGCAATCGCTACGGCACACCCCGCCGGGCGGTCCTCGACCGTCTGGAGGCGGGCGAGCCCGTCCTGCTGGAGATCGATCTCCAGGGTGCCCGGCAGGTCAAGGAGTCCATGCCGGACTCGCAGCTGGTCTTCCTCGCCCCGCCGAGCTGGGACGAGCTGGTCCGCCGGCTCACCGGCCGCGGCACCGAGGCCCCCGATGTGATCGAGCGCCGACTCGAAGCCGCGAAGATCGAACTGGCCGCGGAGTCGGAGTTCGACACCACCCTGGTCAATACCTCCGTCGAGGACGTGGCCCGTGAGCTGCTAGCCTTGATGGCAGTTGTTTGATCTTTGTTTGATTTCCCAGAAGTTTCTTCGGAAGGCTAGAGCGTGTCCTCTTCCATCACCGCGCCCGAGGGCATCATCAACCCGCCGATCGACGAGCTCCTCGAGGCCACTGACTCGAAGTACAGCCTCGTGATCTACGCGGCCAAGCGCGCGCGTCAGATCAACGCGTACTACTCGCAGCTCGGTGAGGGCCTGCTGGAGTACGTCGGTCCGCTGGTGGACACCCACGTCCACGAGAAGCCGCTCTCGATCGCCCTGCGCGAGATCAACGCGGGTCTGCTGACCTCCGAGGCCATCGAGGGCCCGGCTCAGTAACCGGCCCGGCTTCTCGGCACCGGCCCGGCTTTTCCGCGGCCGGGGTCCGGGGCCGGCCCCCGGAAAGTGCAGTACCACAGGCCCGGCGGCGCATCCGCCGGGCCTGTGGTGTGTCATAGAGGCGATACGTATCGTCATCAGTGGGG
This sequence comes from Streptomyces sp. NPDC043870, assembly GCF_056435785.1. Lineage (NCBI taxonomy): Bacteria > Bacillati > Actinomycetota > Actinomycetes > Kitasatosporales > Streptomycetaceae > Streptomyces > Streptomyces sp. NPDC043870. The sequence goes on along the minus strand of NZ_JBWKDT010000001.1, from coordinate 109,240 downwards.
GGCGGGGAGACGCAGTGGACAAGCCGAAGGTCGTTCTGGGAGTCAGCGGCGGGATCGCCGCCTACAAGGCGTGCGAGCTGCTGCGCCGGCTGACCGAGTCCGGGCATGACGTTCGGGTCGTTCCCACCGAGTCCGCGCTCCAGTTCGTCGGGGCGGCGACGTGGTCGGCGCTCTCGGGGCACCCGGTCTCGACGGAGGTCTGGTCGGACGTCCACGAAGTGCCGCACGTCCGCATCGGCCAGGGGGCGGACCTCGTCGTGGTCGCCCCGGCCACCGCCGACATGCTCGCGAAGGCCGCCCACGGTCTCGCCGACGACCTCCTCACGAACACTCTGCTCACCGCCCGCTGTCCCGTGGTCTTCGCGCCCGCGATGCACACCGAGATGTGGGAGCACCCGGCCACGCAGGAGAACGTGGCGACGCTGCGCGGCCGCGGCGCCGTCGTCATCGAGCCCGCCGTCGGCCGGCTCACCGGCGTCGACACCGGCAAGGGCCGGCTCCCCGAACCCGGTGAGATCTTCGAGGTCTGCCGCCGGGTGCTGGCGCGCGGCGTCGCCGTCCCGGACCTGGCCGGCCGCCATGTCGTGGTCAGCGCGGGGGGCACCCGCGAGCCGCTCGATCCCGTCCGCTACCTGGGCAACCGTTCCTCCGGCAAGCAGGGGTACGCCCTGGCCCGCACCGCCGCCGCCCGCGGGGCCCGGGTCACCCTCATCGAGGCCAACACGGGCATGGCCGACCCGGCGGGCGTCGACGTCGTGCACGCGGGGACCGCCGTCCAGCTGCGCGAGGCGGTGCTGAAGGCGGCCGCCGATGCCGACGCCGTGGTGATGGCCGCCGCCGTCGCGGACTTCCGGCCCGCCGTCTACGCCGAAGGCAAGATCAAGAAGAAGGACGGGGAGGGCCCCGCGCCCATCGTGCTGGTGCGTAATCCAGACATTCTCGCGGAGATTTCCGCCGACCGGGCGCGCCCGGGACAGGTGATCGTCGGCTTCGCCGCGGAGACCGACGACGTCCTCGCCAACGGCCGCGACAAGCTCCGTCGCAAGGGCTGTGACCTGCTCGTCGTGAACGAGGTGGGGGAGCGCAAGACGTTCGGCTCCGAAGAGAACGAAGCCGTGGTCCTGGCGGCGGACGGCGGCGAGACGCCGGTGCCGTACGGGCCGAAGGAGGCGCTCGCGGACACGGTGTGGGATCTGGTGGCACCGCGCCTGGCGTGACATGCCAACGCTACTGGGGCGCGCGGGGCGGACGGCGGCCACGCGGGTGAAACCGGGAGCAATGTCTCATTCGCCTCGGCGGTGCCGCCGGATGCGCCGAAAACTGCCCATTCGGCCGCGGGCGAGGGCCTGATCGCCGTACTGTCTCAGGCGGTTTCTGCGGCGGTGTGACTCCCACGTAGCGAGACGCGTGGTCCAACGGCCGAAAGCGACCGATAAACTGTCTCTCGGAACGACGCGGGGCGCAGCCCCCCGGCCGGTCCGCCAATGATCAGCCAGCAGCCGCTGCAACCCCAGGGAGCGTTGTGTCCCGTCGCCTGTTCACCTCGGAGTCCGTGACCGAGGGTCACCCCGACAAGATCGCTGACCAGATCAGCGACACCATTCTCGACGCACTGCTGCGGGAGGACCCCACCTCCCGTGTCGCCGTGGAGACCTTGATCACCACCGGTCTTGTGCACGTGGCCGGCGAGGTGACGACGAAGGCGTGGGCCGACATCCCCACGCTGGTGCGCAACAAGATCCTCGAGATCGGCTACGACTCCTCGAAGAAGGGCTTCGACGGCGCCTCCTGCGGCGTCTCGGTGTCCATCGGCTCCCAGTCCCCCGACATCGCCCAGGGCGTCGACACGGCGTACGAGAGCCGTGTGGAGGGCGACGACGACGAGCTCGACAAGCAGGGCGCGGGCGACCAGGGCCTGATGTTCGGGTACGCGTGCGACGAGACCCCCGAGCTGATGCCGCTGCCGATCTACCTGGCGCACCGGCTCTCCCGCCGCCTGTCCGAGGTCCGCAAGAACGGGACCATCCCGTACCTGCGCCCGGACGGAAAGACCCAGGTCACCATCGAGTACGACGGCGACAAGGCCGTCCGCCTCGACACCGTCGTGGTCTCCTCGCAGCACGCCTCCGACATCGACCTCGACTCGCTGCTCGCGCCCGACATCCGTGAGTTCGTCGTGGAGCACGTCCTGAAGCAGCTCGTCGAGGACGGCATCAAGCTGGACACCGATGGCTACCGGCTGCTGGTCAACCCGACCGGCCGCTTCGAGATCGGCGGTCCGATGGGCGACGCGGGGCTGACCGGCCGCAAGATCATCATCGACACCTACGGCGGCATGGCCCGCCACGGTGGCGGCGCCTTCTCCGGCAAGGACCCGTCCAAGGTCGACCGCTCCGCCGCCTACGCGATGCGCTGGGTCGCCAAGAACGTGGTGGCCGCCGGCCTCGCCTCCCGTTGCGAGGTCCAGGTCGCGTACGCGATCGGCAAGGCCGAGCCGGTGGGCCTCTTCGTGGAGACCTTCGGCACCGCCGCGGTCGACACCGAGAAGATCGAGAACGCGATCACCGAGGTCTTCGACCTCCGCCCGGCCGCGATCATCCGCGACCTCGACCTGCTCCGCCCGATCTACGCCCAGACCGCGGCCTACGGCCACTTCGGCCGCGAGCTCCCCGACTTCACCTGGGAGCGCACGGACCGCGTGGACGCGCTGCGTGCGGCGGCGGGTCTCTGAGCCTGCGCCGCTCCATCCGGCCTGTACTGCTCGACGGCCCCGGACCGCATCGGTCCGGGGCCGTTGTGCGTCCAGCCCTCCCATGGGCGTGTGGTCCCGTCCGCCCGGAGAAAATCCCGGCGGGCCGGGCGGGCGGAGCCGTACGCTGCTGATCTCCCGGTGCGAGGACGTCGGTTACTTCGGTGGAGTACGCCCCTCGGCGTGCGGTGAATCCGGAAATCGCTGACCGCCGTCGACTGGATCTCGGGAACTTCCTGTCGACCGCCGCTGTCAGTGGCCTCTGGTAGGAATGTGGCTGTGAGCAGCGACAACGAACGTTCCGATCGGCCCGGCGACGGTCCGCCGGAGCAGCTTGCGCTCATCCGGGAGTCCGTGCGGAAGGCGAAGGTGCCCCGGGCGAAGCCCCGGACCTGGCGGGGCGCCGCGCTTGCCGCGGAGCTGCCCGTGGCACGGGTTGTCGTCAACAAAGGCGTGCTCCATCTCGATCAGTACTTCGACTACGCGGTGCCCGAGGAGCTCGACGCCGACGCACAGCCCGGCGTGCGGGTGCGGGTGCGGTTCGGGGCCGGGGCGCATCAGGTGCGGGACGGACGGCGTGAGGGCGGGCGGCTGATCGACGGGTTCGTCGTCGAGCGGCGGGCCGAGTCGGACTACTCCGGGCCGTTGGCCGCGCTCGCCGACGTCGTCTCGCCCGAGCCGGTGCTCAGCCCCGAGCTGCTGGCCCTGGCCCGCGCCGTCGCCGACCGGTACGCGGGCAGTCTGGCCGACGTCCTGCAGCTGGCGGTGCCGCCCAGGAGCGCGCGGGCCGAGTCGAAGCCGTCGCCGGAGCCGCTGCCGCCGCCCGCCGCGCCGGAAGCGGGGAGCTGGGGCCGGTACGGGCGGGGGCCCGCGTTTCTGGAGGCGCTGGCGGGCGGGGGTGCGCCACGGGCCGTGTGGACCGCTCTCCCCGGACCGCACTGGGCGGAGGAACTGGCCCGTGCCGTGGCGGCGACCCTGGCGTCCGGGCGCGGCGCGCTCGTCGTCGTGCCCGACGGGCGGGCCGTCGCCCGGGTCGACGCCGCCTTCACCGCGCTCCTCGGCGAAGGACGGCACGCGGTGCTGACCGCCGAGGCCGGGCCCGAGAAGCGGTACCGGCAGTGGCTGGCCGTGCGGCGTGGTTCCGTACGTGCGGTGGTCGGCACCCGGGCCGCGATGTTCGCTCCCGTACGGGACCTCGGGCTGGTGGCGATATGGGACGACGGCGACGCCAGCCACAGCGAGCCGCACGCCCCGCTGCCGCACGCGCGCGAAGTGCTGCTGCTGCGCGCCGCACACGACCGATGCGCGTTCCTGCTGGGCAGCACGAGCTGCACCGTGGAGGCCGCGCAGCTCGTCGGGACCGGCTGGGCGCAGCCGCTGGCCGCGGACCGGGACCAGGTGCGCCGTGCCGCGCCGCTGGTCCGCACGGTCGGCGACGGCGAGCTCGCCCGGGACGAGGCGGCGCGGGCCGCCCGGCTCCCGTCGCTGGCCTGGCAGACCGTCCGGGACGGTCTGCGCTCCGGTCCGGTGCTGGTCCAGGTGCCCCGGCGGGGGTACGTGCCGAGGCTTGCCTGCGAGCGGTGCCGTACGCCCGCGCGCTGCCGGCACTGCGCCGGGCCGCTGGAGGCGCCGGGGGAGCGGGAACTGCGGTGCGGGTGGTGCGGGCAGGACGCCAAGGGGTGGCACTGCGCGGAGTGCGGCAGCGTCCGGCTGCGCGCCCAGGTGGTGGGCGCACGGCGTACCGCGGAGGAACTGGGGCGTGCGTTCCCGGCCGTGCCGGTGCGGACGTCCGGGCGGGACCACGTCCTGGACACCGTGTCCGGCCGGCCCGCGCTCGTGGTCAGCACCCCCGGCGCGGAACCGGTCGCCGAGGGCGGGTACGCGGCGGCGCTGCTCCTGGACGGCTGGGCCATGCTCGGGCGGCCCGACCTCAGGGCGGGCGAGGAGGCGCTCCGGCGCTGGATGGACGCCGCCTCGCTGGTACGCGGCCAGGCGGACGGCGGCACGGTCGTGGTCGTCGCCGAGCCCACGCTCCGGCCGGTGCAGGCGTTGGTGCGCTGGGACCCGGTCGGCCACGCACAGCGAGAGCTGGCCGAGCGCGCCGAGCTGGGCTTTCCGCCGGTGTCGCGGATGGCGGCGGTGACGGGGCGGCCGGAGGCGGTGGCCGCGTTCCTGGCGGCGGCGGAGCTGCCGCGCGATGCGGAGGTGCTGGGACCGGTACCGGTATCGGCGCCTACAGCCGGTCCTGGCCGCCCGCGTCGGCCGGGAGACCCTCCCCCCGCTTCGCATGGGGGACCCCGGCCGGGGGAGGCGTGGGAGCGGGCGCTCCTGCGGGTGCCCCCGGGGAGCGGTGCGGCGCTGGCGGCCGCGCTGAAGTCCGCGCAGGTGTCCCGGCTCGCCCGGGGCGGCGGCGACCCGGTCCGCATCCGGGTCGATCCTCCGGACATCGGCTGACGTTCTCCGGGGCGATCCTCCGGACATCGGCCGACGTTGGGCCGCCTCCGCGGTGAGGGCGTCTTCGGGGCGCCCGGCGTACCGAGGCGCCCGGATGCGGGGCGGGTTGCGGTCCGGCGGATACGGGGCCGGTCGCGGTCCGGGCCGACTGCCGTCGGAGGGGCCCGCAGGGCAGCGCACGGGGCCGCACACGGAGCCGCCCCGGCGTACCGCGGGCACGGCGGGGCGGCCGGGGCGGAGGGATCAGCCGTTGCGCGGGCCGGGGAAGGCGCTCGGGCGGACCTCCTCGCGGAGGGAGTGGGCGCTCGCCGTGGGCTGCGGCGGCATCGAGCGGGCGGCGGGCACCGCGGGGGCGACCGGCATCGTGCGGGTCGTGCCCGGCTCGGTCTCCGGCGGGGCGGCGACGGGCTGCGGCGCCGCCCGCCGTGACCCGTAACGGCGGTGCACGGCCTGCTTCGTGACGCCCAGTGCCGAGCCCACCGCGTCCCACGAGAAGCCCAGCGAACGGTCGAAGTCCACCGCCGCGGTCACCAACGTCTCGACACTGTCGCGCAGTTCCTGCGCGAGGCGGACGGTCGGGGCCGGAGCCCTGCCGTAGACGACGAAGCCCGTGGAAGGGCCGGATCGACGTGGACGGTAGACGTTGCCCAACTGGGCCGTGAGCGTGCGCAGAGCGTCCACCTGCCGGCGGACCCGCTCGATGTCCCGCACCAACAGATGCAGACTCGCCCGGGCTTGGGCGTCGTGGGTTGCGTGGTCGGCCATTGAACAAGCCTCTCGAACCGGCGTTGAAAAGGGTCGGGCCGCACCGGGGCGGCCCGTTTCGGTCAATCTCTCTTGACCAACGCGCCACCTGGCGTTGTGGTCACGGTGCACGGGCGCAGGGGCATATGCGCGGGGCGTGTAACCGTCCGTGCGCCCCCTGTCGGCGGCGGCAAATAGACTGGTGCGTCGCGCGTCAATCCCGGCCCCCGGCACCACAGAGCGAGGTAAACACCGTGAAACTTGTCTTCGCAGGCACCCCCGAGGTCGCCGTACCCGCCCTGGACGCCCTGATCGCCTCGGACCGGCACGAGGTCGCGGCCGTCGTCACCCGGCCGGACGCGCCCGCGGGCCGCGGCCGCCGGCTGGTGGCCAGCCCGGTCGCCCAGCGCGCGGAGGAGGCCGGGATCGAGGTGCTCAGGCCCGTCAAGCCACGGGACGAGGACTTCCTTTCGCGGCTGCGCGAGATCGCACCCGACTGCTGCCCGGTCGTCGCGTACGGCGCCCTGCTGCCCAAGAGCGCTCTGGACATCCCCGCGAACGGCTGGGTGAATCTGCACTTCTCGCTGCTGCCCGCATGGCGGGGCGCCGCGCCCGTCCAGCACGCGATCCTCGCGGGCGACGAGATGACGGGCGCCTCCACCTTCCAGATCGAGGAGGGCCTGGACTCCGGACCGGTCTACGGGGTGATCACCGAGCACGTACGGTCCACCGACACCAGCGGTGACCTGCTCACCCGGCTCGCCTTCGCGGGCGCCGGGCTGCTCGTGGCGACGATGGACGGAATCGAGGACGGCACGCTGAAGGCCGTACCGCAGCCCGCCGAGGGCATCACGCACGCCCCGAAGATCACCGTCGAGGACGCTCATCTGGACTGGCAGGCGCCCGCGCTCCGCGTCGACCGCATGGTGCGCGGCTGCACGCCCGCGCCCGGCGCCTGGACCCTCTTCCGGGGCGAGCGGCTGAAGCTGGTCAACGTCTCGCTGGTTCCGGACCGTACGGACCTGACGCCCGGTGAGCTCGCGGCGGGCAAGAACAACGTGTACGCGGGCACCGGCTCGCACGCCGTCGAGCTGCACTGGGTGCAGCCGCAGGGCAAGAAGCCGATGCGCGCCGCGGACTGGGCGCGCGGGGTGCGGATCGCCCCGGGGGAGCGGCTCGGCGCGTAGGCGCTGTCGGGTGGATCTTGCTGGGCTCGCGACGCCCTGCGACTCCGTCTCCTGCGTTGTCGTCAGTCGGCATGGCTCCGCCATGACTCTCCCCCTGCCTTCGGCGGGGGGACCCCCATCCTCCGCCTTGGATCCGAAGCCGCATACCGCCGCTCGCTGATCCAGTCTGAGCCACCCGACCGGCCCTGGCCCCTGTCGGGGCGCCGTTGTACGACGGCGGCGACGGGGCCGCGCGGCGGTGGGAGACGGACGGGGGCCTGCGTTGCCGCCGGCACGGGCGGCCGACGTAGGCTGAACGGGTTCGACCCTTTCGAAACGCGGAGCACCTTTTGAGCGAGCAGAGCCGTCGCCGTCCCCACAAGCCGTACCGCCGCCCGAAGAAGGACCCCGTGCGGATCCTCGCCTTCGACGCGCTGCGGGCCGTCGACGAGCGGGACGCGTACGCCAACCTCGTCCTGCCCCCGCTGCTGCGGAAGGCCCGTGAGCAGGGTGACTTCGACAGCCGGGACGCGGCGCTCGCGACGGAGCTGGTGTACGGGACGCTGCGCCGCCAGGGCACGTACGACGCGATCATCGCCGCGTGCATCGACCGGCCGCTGCGCGAGGTCGACCCGCCGGTGCTGGACGTGCTGTCGCTCGGCGCCCACCAACTCCTGGGGACGCGGATCCCGACGCATGCGGCGGTCTCGGCGAGCGTGGAGCTGGCGCGCGTGGTGCTCGGGGACGGCCGGGCGAAGTTCGTGAACGCGGTACTGCGGAAGATCTCGCAGGAAGACCTCGACGGCTGGCTGGAGCGGGTCGCTCCGCCGTACGAGGACGACGCGGAAGAACATCTGGCCGTTGTCCACTCGCATCCCCGGTGGGTCGTCTCGGCGCTGTGGGACGCGCTGGGCGGCGGCCGAGCCGGTATCGAGGACCTGCTGGAGGCCGACAACGAGCGGCCCGAGGTGACGCTGGTCGCCCGGCCCGGACGGGCCACGACGGACGAGCTGCTCGATCTGCTCGGCGAGGAGGCCGGGCTGCCGGGGCGTTGGTCCCCGTACGCCGTGCGTCTGGCCGAGGGCGGTGAGCCCGGCGCGCTCGAGCCCGTGCGCGAGGGACGTGCGGGCGTCCAGGACGAGGGCAGCCAGCTCGTCGCGATCGCGCTGGCCGACGCACCGCTGGAGGGATCCGACGCGCGCTGGCTCGACGGCTGCGCGGGGCCGGGCGGCAAGGCGGCATTGCTGGGTGCGCTGGCCGCCCGGCGCGGCGCAGCGCTGCTGGCCTCCGAGAAGCAGCCGCACCGCGCCCGGCTGGTGGAGCGGGCGCTGGCCGGGAACCCGGGTCCGTACCAGGTCATCGCCGCAGACGGCACCCGCCCGCCGTGGCAGCCCGGCTCCTTCGACCGCGTGCTCGTCGACGTCCCCTGCTCCGGCCTCGGCGCGCTGCGCCGGCGCCCCGAGGCCCGCTGGCGCCGCCGTCCCGAGGACCTGGACGGCTTCGCCCCGCTCCAGCGCGAACTGCTGCGCGAGGCACTCAGGGCGGTCAGGGTCGGCGGCGTCGTCGGATACGCCACGTGCTCACCGCATCTCGCCGAGACCCGGGCGGTCGTGGAGGACGTCCTCAAGGGCCGCGGCGGTGCGCCGGCCGAGGCCGAGTGGATCGACGCCCGCCCGCTGATGCCGGGCGTACCGGCGCTGGGCGACGGGCCGGACGTACAGCTGTGGCCGCATCTGCACGGTACGGACGCGATGTATCTGGCGCTGCTGCGGCGCACTGCCTGACCGGCGTCGCAGCAGCAGGAGGAGGCAGGGGCAGACCGCAGGGAGCCGACGCCCGGCACGGCGGGCCTGCCGCACCGGGCCCGCGTCGTCCGGATGTCCGCGACCGACGTCCGGGATCGATGTCCGCGACCGAACCGGGACCGAACGTCCGGATCGATGTCCGGATCGCGCGGTGTGCGGCGGTACCGGGAGGCATGGATGCAGAGGACAGCCGTCTTCGGTCCGTACCGGGGCGGGGAAGCGCCCGGGAACATGGCAGTCTTGGCACATGGCCCAGATCAACCCCAGCATCCTGTCCGCCGACTTCGCCCGTCTCGCCGAGGAGGCGAAGGCCGTCGAAGGCGCCGACTGGCTCCACGTCGATGTCATGGACAACCACTTCGTGCCCAATCTGACGCTGGGCGTTCCGGTCGTCGAATCACTCAGCCGCGCCACGGACACCCCGCTGGACTGCCATCTGATGATCGAGAACCCGGACCGCTGGGCTCCGCAGTACGTGGAGGCGGGCGCCGGTTCCGTCACCTTCCACGTGGAGGCGGCCTCGGCGCCCGTGCGCCTCGCGCGCGAGATCCGGGCCAAGGGCGCGCGCGCCTCGATGGCGCTCAAGCCCGCCACCCCCATCGAGCCGTACGAGGACCTGCTCCCCGAGCTCGACATGCTGCTGATCATGACCGTCGAGCCGGGCTTCGGCGGTCAGGCGTTCCTGGACATCATGCTCCCGAAGATCCGCCGCACGCGGGAGCTGATCACCAAGCACGGTCTGGAGCTGTGGCTCCAGGTCGACGGCGGAGTCGCGGAGTCCACGATCGAGCAGTGTGCCGAGGCGGGCGCCGATGTGTTCGTCGCGGGATCCGCGGTGTACGGGGCCGAGGACCCCGCCGAGGCGGTCCGCTCCTTGCGCGAGCAGGCGGACCGGACGATCGCCTCGGCGCCCTGGGCATGCAACCACTGAGCCACGCTTACGTGAACGGGGCCCGACTGGGCTGATCAATAACCCCCGGATCTGACAGGATGACGGTTCCGGAGTGTGAACAGCAGTGAGGAGATCGCGGTGTCTGCTATGTCGGCGGGACGGTCGGCCCTGCGGATGGGACCCGCGGAGCTGGTGCAGGCGGCGGCCATGGCCCGTCGCTTCTATCTCGAGGGCAAATCCAAGATCCAGATCGCGGAGGAGTTCGGCGTCAGCCGCTTCAAGGTGGCCCGGGTCCTGGAGACAGCGCTCGAACGCGACCTCGTACGGATCGAGATCCGCGTGCCCGCGGAGCTGGACGCGGAGCGCTCCGACGCGCTCCGCGCCCGCTACGGCCTGCGGCACGCGGTCGTCGTCGAATCCCCGACCGAGGGCGAGGACGAGTCCCCCGACCCCGAGAACCTGGGCGAGGTCGCCGCGGATCTGCTCGGTGAGCTCGTGAACGAGGGCGATGTGCTCGGGCTCGCGTGGGGCCGCTCGACGATCCACATGGCCGCGGCGCTCGACCGGCTGCCGCCGTGCACGGTCGTCCAGCTCACGGGGGTGTACGACGCCGGGACCGCGGAGCGCGGCTCGGTGGAGGCGGTACGGCGGGCCGCCCAGGTCTCGGGCGGCGAGGCGCACCCGATCTACGCGCCGATGCTGCTGCCGGACCCGGCGACGGCGGCGGCGCTGCGCAACCAGACGGGCATCGCCCGCGCCTTCGAGTACTTCGACAAGGTGACGGTCGCCTGTGTCTCCATCGGCTCCTGGGAGCCGGGCATCTCGACGGTCCACGACATGCTCACCGACGAGGAGCGGGCCCACTACGCCTCGCTCGGCGTCGCCGCGGAGATGTCGGCGCATCTGTTCGACGCGGACGGCCGCCGGGTCGGCCGTGACCTCGGCGAGCGCTGCATCACGGTCGAGGCCGACCGGCTGCGCCGGATCCCGGAGGTCGTGGCGATCGCGGGCGGCCAGCGCAAGGCGGAGGCGATCGGGGCGGTGCTGCGGTCGGGGCTCGTGACCAGCCTGGTCACGGACACCGCGGCGGCGGACCACCTCCTGACCGAGTCCCGCCCGGGGCCGCGACCTGCTCTGGAGCGGGCCGACCCGGACGACTGACGCGCGGGTCCCGGCAGGGCATCCGCGGTGGGTGCGCCGGCCGGCCGGAGGGCGTGTGCGCGGATTCGCAAGGACCCCGCCGGGCGCGGGGCTCGTGGTCAGGGCGGGTCAGGGCTGCGAGGCCGTCGGCCCGGCAGTGTCCAGGCCGTACAGGCGCTCGGCGTTTCCCCTGGCCAGGAGCTGTGCCACGCGTTCGGCGTCCACCCCCGACCAGGCGCCGGACGCCGTCCAGCCGTCGAGAAGCCGGGTCAGCCCCTCCTCGAAGACGCGCGCCCCGACGACGTACAGCTCAGGGAGTCCGAAGGCGTCGCTGGAGTACAGCAGCTTGCCGAAGGGGGTGAGCTCCAGCGCCTCGGCGAGGACTTCCGTGGCGCGAGCCCCCGTGTAGGACAGGGCCAGGCCGACATCCGCGTACACATGTGTGAACACATGGGCGAGGTAGGCGGCGTGCCGGTGGTACGGGTATCCGTGCAGGAGCACCAGCGGGCAGCCGTACGGAGCGACGGCCCGGACGAAGTCCGTCAGGAGCAGTGGATCACAGCGGTCGAGGCGCAGATCGGGGTCGCCGAAGCCGGTGTGGAGCTGGAGGGGCAGTCCCGTGCCGACCGCCGACCACAGCAGATGGCGCAGCAGGACGGGGTCGGTGAGCCGCCCGCCCGGCGCGCGGCCGTCCAGCCAGCGCGCGGCGGCGGAGTGCAGCTCGGCCGCGGTCGGCGGGTCGGGGTCGAGTCCCAGGCCGTAGCGGTACGCGGCGATCGACTTGAACCCCGCCGCGGTGCGGGACGCGGCGGTGACGGCATGATCGAACACCTCGAGGAACATCCCGGGGCCGTGGGCCGCGTCCGCCGTGTGCTCGGCCAGCGCCTCCAGCCGTACGATCGTGTGCGCCTCGCCGCCGCCGAGCTCCGCGAGATCGGCGGGGCCCGTCAGATCCCCCGCCAGCCCGGTGTCGACGAGATACGTGCCCGTGCCGCTCGCCCGCAACAGCCTCCGCGTCGCCTCGTCGGCGCCCAGCTCCCGGCGGCGCTCCAGATACCGGTCGGGCGGGCAGTGCGGCTCCAGGCCGAGCAGCGGCGGGCACCAGCGGCGTACGGCGAATCCCAGCTGGGTGTCGAAGAAGCTGGTGCCGGGCGCGGCCGGAGCGTGCGACTCCGTCAGGTAGGAGGCGAACTCATCGGCATCCGGGGCGTGGCGCAGGACCCCGTGGCAGTGGTGGTCGACGAGCGGCGCGAGCGCGAGGTCCATTCAGTACCTCCCGCGTGTGGCCTCGGCGATCTCCTGCGGGCTCCTGCCGTCGAACAGCTTGCTCTCCGCCCGGCGTACGGCGACGATCGCCTCGAACAGCTCCTCGCCGAGCGCCCCACGCAGGACGTTCGAGCGCACGAAGTGCTCCAGCGCCTCGTCCAGTGTCCGGGGCAGCCGCGCCGGCCCGTCCGGCGCCGCGGTCGCCGGCACCGCCGGGTCGCCCTGCACCGGCTCCGGCAGCTTCGCCCCGGCGTCCACGCCGGCCAGCCCCGCCGCGATCACCGCGCCGGTCACCAGATAGGGATTGGCCGCCGCGTCGAAGCATTTGACTTCGACGTTCGCGCCGTCCGGGTCGTCCGGGGCGCCGGTGATGAAGCGGAGGGCGGCCTCGCGGTTCTCCAGGCCCCAGCACTGGAAGACGCCGGCCCAGCGCGACGGTTCGAGGCGCAGATAGCTCGCCGGGCTCGGCGCCCCGATGGCGAGGAGGGCGGGGAGGGCGTCCAGGACGCCCGCCAGGAAGGACTCGCTCTCACCCGTCATCGCGAACGGGCCCTCGCCGCCCCGGCACAGGTTCCGCCCGTCCCGCCACAGGCTCAGATGCAGATGCCCGCCGTTGCCGACAGAGCCCGCCTCCACGACCGGGCCGAACAGAGCCGTGAGGCCGTGCCGCAGTGTCACCGCACGGATCGTCTCGCGGACCAGCACGGCGAGATCCGCCGCGCCCACGGGGTCCGACGGCGCCACCGACACCTCGAACTGCCCGGCCGCGTACTCGGGGTGGATCTGGAGCACCTCGACGCCCTGCGCGACCAGCGTGCGCAGTACCTCGTTCACGTAGTCGGAGAGCTCGACCACCCGGGCCATCCCGTACGCGGGCCCGGCCCACGGGTACCCGCCGTCCCGCTGCACGATCCACTCCGTCTCGAAGCCCATCCGCAGCTCGACGCCGCGCTCGGCGGCCCGCCGGGCCATCCGCCCGGCGAACAGCCGCTGACAGGCGCGGTACGGCTCCCCCTGCTGGTCGTAGCGGTCGACCGGTGCCCACGCCCAGCCGGGCTGTCCCGCGAGGGGGGTCAGCCGTTCCAGGTCCGGTACGAGTCTCAGGTCCCCGTCCGGACCCCCGATGTGCCGGCTGGTGGTGATCGAATCGTCCACGAGGTACACGTCGAAGACCGGGGACATGCCGACGCCGCGCGTGGCGGCGGGCGCGAGGCGGCCGACGGGTACGGCCTTGACCCGGGTGAGGCCTGCGTTGTCCACCCAGGTCAGGGCCACTCCGTGGACGCTCTCGGCGGTCAGCCTCGCGGCTTCCTGACGGGCGGCGCGCTGTGTCTCGTCACTATGCTGCACGGGGCATTCCCTACCCGCGCAGCACGATCTTCACCGTCTTCGCCCCGCGGGCGTGACAGCATCGGCGCCATGCCCCTCCGGCTTCTCCGGTCCCTTCGGCTTCTCCGGTCCCTTCGGCTTCTCCGGTCCCTCCGGCCCCTTCGGCTTCTCCTGGCGCTGTCGGCCATCCTGGGCCTGCTGCTGACCGGCTGCTCCGCCGGCTCCCGCCCTGGCTCCGGCCCCGGCGCCGACGCGCGGAGCCCGGCACCCACCGGCGCGGCCCTGGCGATCGTCCGCGTCGCGGAACTGCCACCCGAAGCCCGCGAGACCCTGCGTCTGATCGAGCGCGGCGGGCCGTTCCCCTACGAGAAGGACGGCGCCACCTTCAACAACTTCGAGCGGATCCTGCCGCAGCAGAAGCGCGGCTACTACCGCGAGTACACGGTGCGCACCCCCGGCGAGAGCGACCGCGGTGCCCGCCGCATCGTCACGGGGCAGGAAGGGGAGATCTACTACACAGACGATCACTACGAGACGTTCAGGGAAGTGCTCCCATGAGAAACGGTCCCCTTGCGGCGCTTTTCGGCGCCGTCGCAGGCAGGAACGTGACCGTGCTCGACCTCCACGGCGTCAGGGACAAGACGGCCTTCATGGAACGCTGCGCCGCCGACCTGGAACTGCCCGCCTGGTTCGGCCGGAACTGGGACGCGCTCGCCGACTGCCTCACCGATCTGCCGGGGGAGGAGGGCACACTCGTCCTCGTCTGCCGCTGGCAGGAGTACGCCAGGGCCCGGCCCCGTGAGTGGGAGACCGCCCAGGAGGTTTTCGCCCAGGCGGTCGACGGCATGCCGCAGCAGCTCGCCGTGCTGCTCGCCCTTGGAGGATCCGACGAACGACGGTCGCCCGGTCCTGGATGATCAGCCCTGACGGTTCGTTCCCCGCGCCATGGGACAATGAAGTACGTGCGTTTTCCCCGGCTGCAATGCCCGGGGGTCACCTCCGATCGACTGGGATGTTCTGCACGTGCGTTTCCTCAACGACCTCAAGCCGCCGTACGACCTGACGTACGACGACGTGTTCATGGTGCCGAGCCGCTCCGCCGTCGGCTCCCGCCAAGGCGTCGACCTCGCCTCCCCGGACGGCTCGGGAACCACCATCCCGCTGGTCGTCGCCAACATGACCGCGATCGCGGGCCGCCGGATGGCCGAGACCGTGGCCCGCCGCGGCGGGCTCGTCGTCATCCCGCAGGACATCCCGATCGAGGTCGTCACCGACGTCATCTCCTGGGTCAAGACGCGTCACCTCGTGCTCGACACCCCGATCGTCCTGACCCCGCACCAGACCGTCGCCGACGCGCTGTCCCTGCTGCCCAAGCGGGCGCACAACGCGGGCGTCGTCGTCGACGAGCAGCAGCGCCCGGTCGGCGTCGTCACCGAGCACGACCTGTCCGGTGTGGACCGCTTCACGCAGCTGTCCGAGGTCATGTCCAAGGACCTGCTCCTGATCGACGCCGACATCGACCCGCGTGAGGCGTTCACGACCCTCGACAACGCCAACCGCAAGATCGCGCCCGCGGTCGACCGGGACGGCAAGCTCGTCGGCATCCTCACCCGCAAGGGCGCGCTGCGCGCGACCCTGTACACCCCGGCCACCGACGCCGGCGGCAAGCTGCGCATCGCGGCCGCCGTCGGCATCAACGGCGACTTCGTGGCCAAGGCCAAGCAGCTGCTCGACGCGGGGGTGGACACGCTCGTCATCGACACGGCCCACGGCCACCAGGAGTCGATGATCTCCGCGATCAAGGCCGTGCGCGGTCTCGACCCGAAGGTCCCGATCGTCGCGGGCAACATCGTGGCGGCCGAGGGCGTCAAGGACCTGATCGAGGCCGGCGCGGACATCATCAAGGTCGGTGTGGGCCCGGGCGCCATGTGCACCACCCGCATGATGACCGGTGTGGGCCGGCCGCAGTTCTCGGCCGTCCTGGAGTGCGCCGCCGAGGCGAAGAAGTACGGCAAGCACGTGTGGGCCGACGGCGGTGTCCGTCACCCGCGCGACGTCGCCATGGCGCTCGCCGCCGGTGCGTCCAACGTGATGGTCGGCTCCTGGTTCGCGGGCACGTACGAGTCCCCGGGCGACCTCCAGCACACCGCTGACGGGCGTCCGTACAAGGAGTCCTTCGGCATGGCCTCCGCGCGCGCCGTGCAGAACCGCACCAGCGAGGAGTCGGCGTACGACCGGGCCCGCAAGGCGCTCTTCGAGGAGGGCATCTCCACCTCGCGGATGTTCCTCGACCCGGCCCGCCCGGGCGTCGAGGACCTGATCGACTCGATCATCGCGGGCGTCCGTTCCTCCTGCACGTACGCGGGCGCCGGCTCGCTGGAGGAGTTCGCCGAGAAGGCGATCGTCGGCATCCAGAGCGCCGCGGGTTACGCGGAGGGCAAGCCGCTGCACGCCAGCTGGAACTAGGTTGTGTCTTCCGGCACGGCCAACTGGCCGGCGCCAACAGGTCAGCGCCACGACAACGGCCTCCGGGATCTTCCCGGGGGCCGTTCCCGTACCCCCGCCCCGTAACACCCGCCCGCACGCCGGGCGGCCGGAAGCGTCACGCGGCAGCAGAGACCCCCGGGCCGGCGAACCCCGCAGTGCGCAGGGCGTCCGCCACCGCCGCCGCGAGCAGGGCGTGTCCCGTGTCGTTCGGGTGGAGACCGTCCGCAAGGTGCTCGGGTTCCAGCAGAGAGCCGCCCGGGAGGAGCGCAAGCTGCTTGTCGCCCGCCGAGACGAGGTCCCGGGCCGCGTCCTCCATGGCCGTGCGCAGCTCGGCGAGCGTGGCGCCGAGGGCGTTGGGCGTCGACTCGGCGTCCGGGCGCAGCACGGGCGAGAGCAGCAGCAGCGGAGTGTCGGGGTGGCCCTGGCGTACGAGAGTGACGAACGCGCGCGTCGTCTCGTAGAGCAGGGAAGCCGAGTACGGGATCCGGGACCAGCAGTTGGTTCCGAAGGCGAGGGTGAGCAGATCGCCGGGGAGGGCCGCGAGCTGCTGTGCGGTGGGGAGTTCACCGCGTGCCGCACCCGCGTAGCCGAGGTTGACGGGGTCCAGGCCGAGGCACCGGCCGACGGCGGCCGGCCAGGAGTGGGCCGGGCGGGTCGACCACCAGCCCTCCGTGATGGAGTCGCCGTGGACGAGCCAGCGGGGCCGTACCGGCGCGGGGGCCACCGTCCCGCCCACCCCGCGAAGACCCAGGAACACGGGCGACTGGGACTCGGGCGGATGGATCGTGAACGGGCCCGTGCCGGCCGGCAGCCGGATCGTGGCCGTCGCCTCCTCGGCGGGCTCGGTGAACGACTCGTGGACACACCGGTCGTCCTGCCACAGGGCGAAGCAGTGCGCGAGATCACGCAGGGCATCCGTCGGGCCCGGCACCGCGGCGCGGTAGCGCACCTCGACCGCCCGCGCCCCGTCCGGCGCGGTGAACTCCAGCCGTACGCCGATGGGCAGCGCCGCCCGCTCGCAGGTGTCCCACGGCAGCCGGGCCGTGTCGGCCGGATCGGCACGCACCGCGCGCTCACCGTCGCGCCAGGCCACCCCGCGCAGAAAGGGTCCGGGTTCGAGCCAGGGCATGTCCGGCGTCACGTCCGGCCTCCGATCGTCGGGTACGGGAACTTCACGGCTACCCCGCCGTCGACCACCAGTGTCTGGCCGGTGACGTACGCGGACATGTCCGACGCGAGAAAGTGCAGGGCACAGGCGATGTCGGAGGTCCGGGCGACCCGGCCGAGCGGGGCGTTCGCGGCATTGCGCCGACGGCCTTCCTCGCCGAGCAGCCCGGCCACCCGCGGGGTCCAGACGACCCCCGGCGCGACGGCGTTGACCCGCACCCCGCGCGGGCCGAGCTCCACCGCGGCCGACCGCACCAGCGACACCAGGCCCGCCTTGGCCGCCCCGTACGCGGCGTGCAGCGGCGCACCCGTCAGTCCCGACACCGAGGCGACGAAGACCAGCGGTCCGCCGCCGGACGCGGCGACGGCCTCGCCGCCGTACCGGACCGCGAGCCGGGCGTGCCGCAGCACGATGGTGAAATGCCAGTCCCAGGCGGCGTCGTCCAGCTCCGCGAGAGGCGCATAGCGGGCCATGCCGACGATGTCGACGACGCCGTGCACCGCGCCCAACTGCCGCCGGGCGCCTGCGAACAGGGCCTCGACAGCTGCCCGGTCGGTCACGTCGCAGACGTGGGCCAGGCCGGACGTCTCCGCCGCGACCGCCTCCGCCCGCTCCTTGTCGACGTCCACGCAGAGCACCCGTGCGCCGACGGCCGCCAGCGCGTGCGCGGTCTGCCGGCCGATGCCGTTTCCCGCGCCGAGGACGACGAAGGCCCGGTCGTCGAGGCGGTGCAGCGCTGCGTAGTCGGGGACGGGGGAGATGTCGGGTGAGGTGTCGGATGGGCTGTCGGGTGAGGTGCCGGGTGCGGCGCTGCCGGTCATGACGCCGGTCGCCCCGGCTCGTACGACGCCAGCTCGGGAATGACTTCCTTCCCCAGGATCTCGATCGTCCGCAGGATCTCGCGGTGCTCCAGATACCCCCACTGGACGTAGCAGATCAGCTGGTCGACACCCAGGTCCGCGTACCGCTTGGCCTTCCGTACGATCGTCTCCGCGTCCCCGATGAGGATCATGTCGCCGTCGCTGAACTCCCGTACGGGAACGGCCCCTTCCAGGATCGGCGTCAGCAGGGGGAAGGCCTGCTCGCGCTGCGCGTCGTCGAGATGCGGCAGCTCCCATTCGAGGGTGAACCGGGCGAGATTGCCGTACCACCACGCCACCGACTCCCACACCCGTGGGCCCGGCCGGTCGGCGGCATGCACCAGCGTGTACGCGCTGACCCGGTCCGTCGTCACATCCGTGACCGGGCACGGTGCACGCCCGGCCTGCCGGTACGCGGCGATCTGGCGGGCCATCGCCTCCAGCGGCTGCATGATCGAGAACGACAGCAGCCCGAGCCCGCTCGCGCCCGCGACCTCTGCCGAGCCCGGCGAGGTCGCCGCCATCCAGACCGGCGGATGCGGATCCTGCACCGGCTTCGGAGTGACCATCCGCCGGGGGAACGTGAAACGGGGCGACGCGTACGAGAAGTACTCCTCGCGCCACATGCCCGTGACGATCTCGATCGCCTCGCGCCAGTCGGCGCGCGACTGCTCGCGGTCGACACCGAACGCCGTCTGCTCCATGGGCGTGGAGCGTCCCGTGCCCCATTCGACGCGGCCGTCCGAGAGCACGTCGACGGTCGCGACCTTCTCGGCGATCCGCTGGGGCGGGGTGAAGCCGAAGGGAGTGAGGGTGACTCCGAATCCGAGCCTGATCCGCTCGGTGAGCGCTGCCAGATGGCCGAGGAGGACCTCCGGGGCGGGACAGTGCGAACGGCCCTCCCGGAAGTGGTGCTCGACGGCCCACACGGTGCGGAAAGCCGACCCGGTCGGCGAGCCTGATCTGTTCGACGGCCTCGCGGTAGGCGCGCTGCTCCGCCGCGCGCTGCCCGTGGGGATGCGGCCCGTCCCACGGCCGCGGGACGTCGATCTCGTACAGCACGTCCAGATCCATACCCATCCCTCCCGTTGTCGGCAGTTCCGCGGCACCGTGCAGCAGACCTGACGAAGTGTCAATGGAGGCGCAGTGCCCTCGCCTCTGCCGTTACCGGCGGGAGCATTGCGCCACGGAGGACATGTCGCGTAGCTTGACTCCGCCTACCGGGCGGTAACCGCCGCTGGTCAGTTGTCCCGAACGTTCTGGGGAGTCCATGCGCCGGCGATTGCGCCGTCCCACGATCCGTGGACGGATCGTGGCCCTCACCGTCCTGCCGATCATCGCCCTGGTGACGCTGTGGAGCTTCGCCATGGTGTCCGTGACGGGAGATCTGCGGGCCCTGATCCGCCTCGAGGGCATCTACGAGGCGTTCGGCACCCCGGTCGACACGGCCGTCGGGCAGATCCAGATCGAACGCCGGCTCGCCGCCGCGTATCTGGGAGCCGGGCAGCGGGCCGACGGTACGGCCGACGCCGCCGCGCTGCTGGAGCAGCAGCGCTCGACGGACCGGGCCGTCGAGGCCATGCGGGACGCGCTCGGCGACCAGGAGCGGCGCGACGATCTCTCCGCGCGGCAACGGCAGTCCCTGGACGCCATGGCCGACGCGGCCGCACGGCTCGAAGGCCTGCGGGACCAGGTCCTCGACCGGACGATCACCTGGAACCGGGCCGTCGACGCGTACACCGCGATCGTGGAGCCGACCTTCGACGTGCAGTCCACGCTCACGGCCCTGCAGGCCGGGCAGCTCGCCCGTGAGGCGCAGGTCGTGGTGGAACTGGTGCGGGTACGGGAGTTCGTGTCCCGGGAGGACGCGCTCGTCGCCGGGGCGCGCGCCGCGGGCAGCCTGACCGACAGCCAGTACGACACGCTCACCGCCACGATCGAGGACCGGCGCGTCTTCCACCGGACGTACGTCCCCGACCTCCCGGCCGACTCCCAGAAGCTGTTCACGGACTTCCGGCACGGCGCCGAGTACCGGGCGCTGGCTTCCGGCGAGGACGCCCTGCTGCGGGCCGGTGCCGCAGGTGCGGGCCAGGCCATGGCCGCCGAATCGTGGCGGACCACGACGGACCGGGCGGTCAAGCGCTACATGCTGCTGTGCACCGAGTCGGCGCGCAACGCGGCGGAGCGCGGACGGGCCTTCGCCTACCGCGAGATGGTCAAGGCCGCCGTCGTGGGCGTCGTCGGTCTCGTCGCCGTCGGGCTGTCCATCTGGCTCTCGGTGAGCGCGGGCCGGCGTATCGCCCGGCGGCTGGAGGAACTGCGTGACGCGGCCGACGTCCTGGCGACCCGTCAGCTGCCCGAGGTGATGGAGCGGCTGGGTGCGGGCGAGGACGTCGACGCGGCCGCCGCCGCCCCGCCGCTCGACTTCGGCGACGACGACCGCGAACCGGACGAGATCACGCAGGTCGGGCGGGCGTTGAACGCGGCGCGGCGCGCCGCCGTCGAGGCCGCCGTCAAGCAGGCGACGCTGCGGCGGGGCATCTTCGCCGTACTGCTGAACATCGCGCGGCGGAACCAGGCGCTGGTGCACCGGCAGTCGAAGCTGGTCGACACGCTGGAGCGCCGCACCACCGACCCGGACACCCTCGAGGACCTCTTCCGGATCGACCATCTGACGACCCGGATGCGACGCCATGCCGAGGGCCTGATCATCCTCTCCGGTGCCGCACCGGGGCGGCGCTGGCGAAGGCCGGTGCCGCTGGTCGACGTCGTCGCCGCCGCGGTCGGCGAGATCGAGGACTACACGCGGGTCGTCGTGCCGCCGATGCCGGAGGTGGGCGTCGGCGCGGAGGCGGTGGCCGATGTGGTCCACCTCGTCGCCGAACTCGTCGAGAACGCGACGGCCTTCTCCCCGCCGCACACCCAGGTGACCATGCGCACGGGGGCCGCCCGCAACGGCTTCGTGCTGGAGATCGACGACCGCGGCCTCGGCATGGACTCCGAGGAGCTCGCCCGGGCCCATCGGACGCTCGCCAGGCCGGGTGACTTCGACCCCGTCCAGGACGAGCGCCTGGGCCTGTACATCGTCGGCCGTCTCGCCGGGCGGCACGGCATCACCGTCACTCTCACCCGCTCGCCGTACGGCGGCACCACGGCGGTGGTCCTCCTGCCGAACGCGATCGTCGCCCAGGTCGAGCCCGAGCCCGGCTCCCCGCGGGAGAGCACGCCGCAGGCCGCGCCGGTCCGGGCCGCGGCGGGGATCGCGCCGGTCCGGGCCGCGGCGCCCGTACAGGAGCGAGCCACTTCCGGGACCGCCGCCTCCGAGTCGTCCGCCTCCGGGTCGTCGACCTCCGAGCCCCCGACCGGCGGCGCCGTCATCCGTACGCTGCCCAGGCGCGTACGCAAGGCCGGCGACGGCGACGGGGCCGGCCCGCAGAGCGGCCGCGGGGAGCACGTGGAGCGTGCGGAGCCGGCTCAGCCGGCTCAGCCGGCTCAGCCGGCGGGCGGCTCCGGGCCGCGGACGTTGCCCACACGCGTCCGCCAGGCCTCGCTCGCCGCCCCCCTGCGCGACGGACCCGCGGAAGCGGACGCGGACCAGGACGCGCCGGAGCGGGAGGTCAGCGCGGACGAGATGAGGACGATCTTCGGCGCGTTCCAGCGCGGACTCGACCGGGGCCGGAAGGCCGCGCCGGAGTCCGGCGAGCGCTCCGGTACGAACGACGAAGGGACGGGCCACGATGGCTGAGCGGAACGATCACGACGGCCGCGACGATCGCGACCACCCCGAGGGCACGACCTCCGCGGGCGACCTCGGCTGGCTGCTCGACGATCTGCTCGCCAGGACGGACCACGTCCGGCAGGCCGTGCTGCTGACCGCGGACGGGCTGGTCACCTGCGCCTCCCGCGGCATGCCCGCGCGCGACATCGAGCATCTGTCCGCCGTCTGCGCGGGCTTCCACAGCCTCGCCAAGGAAGCCGGTTCACGATTCGCAGCCGGGAAGGTCCGGCAGACCATGGTCATGCTCGACGGCGCGTATCTCTTCATCACCCCCGCGGGCGACGGCAGCCGGCTGGCGGTGCTCAGCGACATCGAAACCGACGTCGGACAGCTCGCCCACGAGATGGCGCTCCTGGTCAGGCGCGTCGGCCGGCATATGGCCGTCCCCGCGCGCTCGGTCTCCGAGGCCGCCGACAGATAGCCCGTGAACGACCACTGGTACGAGGACGAAACCGGGTCGATGGTGCGGCCGTACACCGTGACCCGGGGCCGGACCCGTCCCGCCGCGGAGCATCACATCGACCTGATGTCACAGGTCGCGGCCGCCGAATGGGACCGGCCCGAGCCACGGCTCGACCATGCCCGCAGCTCCTTGCTGGAACTGGTCCGCCGCGGGACGCGCCCGGTCGCGGAGGTCGCCGCCGACGCCGATCTGCCGCTCACCGTCGTACGCGTCCTGCTCGTCGACCTGGTCGAGGCGGGCCTGGTCCGGATCTCGGAGCCGCCCGCCCGCCGGGGCTCGCACGACCCGTCGCTCCTTCGTGAGATCGCCGACCGTCTGCGTGAGATCTGAACACTTTTGCGCGGCTGTGCAACGAACCTCTGTCGGCGCCGCAAGCACGCAATGATCTTGCGCGGGTGCGCAAAGCTCATGCATTACGGTCGGGAACGCCTACCTCGTAAGGTCCTCGCTGTACGTGGAGTGGCGGGGACCGTCTGCTCGGCGATTCCCCCCGCTCAGGGCTGCTCAGTCATGCCCCCGCACGGGAGCCGCCTCGGTCGCCGCCTCCCGATAGGCAGCGATAAGGAGCCTCCCCAGTGTTGGATCACGGCGCAGCGCCACCCGTCACTCCCCAGCAGGACCCCGGCGGCCCGGCTCTCGGGCTCGGCAGCCGCCTCATGCGCCGCAAGCCGGTCGAGCAGCTCGTCGCCGAGGGCGGCCAGGGCGAGGGCGGCAGTCTCCGCCGCTCGCTCTCGATGTGGCAGCTGACGATGATCAGCATCGGTGCCACCCTGGGCACCGGCATCTTCGTGGTGCTCGGCGAGGCCACCCCCCTCGCCGGCCCCGCCGTCGCGATCTCGTTCGTCGTCGCCGGCCTCACCGCCCTGTTCTCGGCGCTGTCGTACGCCGAGCTCGCCGGATCCATCCCGGTGTCCGGCTCCTCGTACTCGTACTCGTACGCGACCATGGGCGAGCTCATCGCCTGGGTCTGCGGCTGGTGCCTGGTCCTGGAGTACGGCGTCTCGGTCGCGGCCGTCGCCGTCGGCTGGGGCGAGTACCTGAACGAGCTGCTCGACGGCACGATCGGCGTGACCATCCCCAGCGCGGTGTCCGCACCGCTGGGCGAGGGCGGTTTCATCAACCTCCCCGCACTCGTCGTCGTGCTGCTCGCCATGGTCTTCCTGATGGGCGGCGCCAAGGAGAGTGCCCGCGTCAACACGATCATGGTCATGGTGAAGATCGTGACGCTGGTGCTCTTCATCGGCATCGGCTTCATGGGCATCAAGGCCGGCAACTACGCCCCCCTCGCCCCGCTCGGTGTCACCGGCATCAGCGCCGCCGCGGCCACGCTCTTCTTCTCGTACATCGGCTTCGACGCCGCCTCCACCGCCGGTGAAGAGGCCAAGAACCCGAAGAAGGACCTGCCGCCCGCGATCATGCTGTCGCTGCTGATCGTCACCGTGCTCTACTGCCTCGTCGCGCTGGTCGCCGTGGGCGCCATGCCGTGGCAGGACTTCGAGGGCACCGAGGCGGCGCTCGCGCAGATCATGAAGGACGTCACGGGCCAGAGCTTCTGGGGCGTGGTGCTCGCCGCGGGCGCGGTCATCGCCATCGCCAGCGTCGTCTTCGCCGTGCTGTACGGCCAGACCCGCATCCTGTTCGCGATGTCCCGCGACGGACTCGTGCCGAAGGTGTTCGCCAAGGTGAACGAGCGCACCGGCGCACCCCGCGCGAACACCGTGATCGTCTCGCTCTTCTGCGGCGTCCTCGCTGCCTTCATCCCGCTGGGCGAACTGGCCAACGCCACCAGCATCGGCACGCTCTTCGCCTTCGCCCTGGTGAACGTGGCCGTGGTGATCCTGCGCTACAAGCGGCCCGAGATGAACCGCACCTTCAAGGTCATGCTCTTCCCGGTGACCCCGATTCTCGGCTTCGCCTTCTGCGCGTACATGATGTGGAGCCTCCCGGCCATCACCTGGCTGTGGTTCGGTGGCTGGATGGTCGCCGGGCTCGTGTTCTACTTCCTGTACGGCCTTCGCCGCTCCCGACTGGCAACAGCAGAGAAGTGATCCACCCCCTGTGCGACTGAACGATCTCGACGAACGCATCGTCCACGCCCTCGCCGAGGACGCTCGTCGTTCCTACGCCGACATCGGCTCGCTCGTCGGTCTGTCCGCGCCCGCCGTGAAGCGGCGCGTGGACAGGCTCCGGGCGGAGGGAGCCATCACCGGCTTCACGGTCCGGGTCGACCCGGCCGCACTGGGCTGGGAGACCGAAGGCTTCATCGAGATCTACGCACGCAGCAACACCTCGCCCGAGACCATCAAACGCGGCCTCGAGCGCTATCCGGAAGTCGCGTCCGCCTCCACCGTCACCGGCGAGGCGGACGCGATCGTCCAGGTCTTCGCCTCCGACATGCGCCACTTCGAGCGCGTGCTGGAGCGGATCGCCGGCGAGCCGTACGTCGAGCGCACCAAGTCCGTACTGGTGCTGTCCCCGCTGCTGAGGCGGTTCTCCTCGGGCTCGCCGGCGTAGCAGGCCCCAGGGCCTGCCCGGTTGATCAGGGCCTGGGCACGGACAGGACCCAGGACCTGTCGGGCGGATCAGTCCGGCGGATCTCGCCGTTCTAGAGCGGCGGCTGCCAGGGCAGCACCGTGAAGTCGCCGGTGCCGGACTTCACCTTCTCGAAGGGTGCGGAACTCACGCACTTCGGCAGATCCTTGATCTGGTCCCGGGGCGTGCCCACGCTCGCCCAGCTGTAACCCAGCCGGTCGTGCCTGCCCTGGTCGTGGACCGTCACTCCGACCCGCTTGCCCACGACGTCGTCCAGGTCCGACGCGGTGACCACGCCGGTGGCGACCGCCACCTTGCCGCCGGTCAGCAGACAGTCGACCTTCGCCTCCGCCCAGCCGCTCTTCCCGTCCGGGAACCGGTGGCTGAAGCGGAAGGTGCCGGTGGCCGCCATCGGGTCCCGCTCGTCCTCGGCGGCGAGGTGCGCGTCGAAGGTGAAGGTGATGTCGTGCGGTTCGGACCGGTACAGCTTCGCGGTTCCGGTCAGCGCCGCCGCCTCGCGCGGGCCGCCTCCGTCGCCATCCCCCGAGGCGACGGCGGAGCCTGTGGCACCGGCGGTGATCAGCAGTGCCGCGGCGAGTGCGGCGGCTCTGGTACGGCCTTTCATACGGCCTTTCATACGGCCATTCATATGGGTCCTTTCGGCAGGTGACCTGGCACCCACCACTGTTCCGGCCGGCGCCCGCCGGAACATCGGCCCCGGGCGTGACCCTCCTCCGCCGTCCGGCGGGGGAGGCGTGCGACCCCGGCAGGAGGCGCACGCAACGAATCGCCGCAGAGTGGTGCATTCGCGCAATGGATCGACACGAGGAACGCAACGGTCCCGCCTTGTCCGGGCCGATCGCCGGAACGTACCGTTCTTGACGTCGCCCTGACGCCCCCATCCACCCTTTCCGAGGTCGCCCATGCCGCCGCTGCGTACCGCCCTGCTCCAGAGCTCCGGGACCCCCGGCGACATCGCGAAGAACCTCGAGATCCTCGACACCCACGCCGCACGCGCCGCGGCCTCGGGCGCGGGGCTCCTCGTCTGCCCCGAGATGTTCCTCACCGGGTACGCGATCGGCTCCGGCATTCACCGCCTCGCCGAGACTGCCGACGGCACCTCCGCACAGACCGTCGCCGAGATCGCCCGCCGCCATGGCGTCGCCGTCCTCTACGGCTACCCCGAGCGAGGCACCGGCGCCGAAGAGGACAGGGTCTACAACGCGGCGCAGCTCATCGGCCCCGACGGCGCCCGCCTCGCGAACTACCGCAAGACCCATCTCTTCGGCTGCTTCGAGCAGGAGTGGTTCACTCCGGGTGACGAGCCCGTCGTCCAGGCCGAGCTCGGCGGTCTCCGGATCGGCATCCTGATCTGCTACGACGTGGAGTTCCCCGAGAACGTACGCGCCCACGCCCTCGCCGGCACGGATCTGCTCGTGGTGCCGACCGCACAGATGCACCCCTTCCAGTTCGTCGCCGAGAAGCTCGTCCCGGTGCGTGCCTTCGAGAGCCAGATGTACGTGGCGTACGTCAACCGGACCGGCCCCGAGGGCGAGTTCGACTTCGTCGGCCTCAGCTGCCTGGCCGGCCCCGACGGCATCGCAAGGGCCCGCGCCGGACACGGCGAGGAGCTGGTGCTCGGCGACGCCGACCCGGACTTCCTGGCCGCCTCGCGCGCCGCCAATCCGTATCTGCGCGACCGCCGCCCCGGCCTGTACGCGTCGCTCTCCCGCTAAGACCTCTCGTCCCGCTGTCCCGCCGCCAGACCAGGAGCAACACCCCCCATGACGTCCACGGTGCCCACCGCCGTCCCGCACACCGACGCGCAGCCGCCCATCACCATGTTCGGGCCGGACTTCCCGTACGCGTACGACGACTTCCTGGCCCACCCGGCGGGCCTCGGCCAGATACCCGCGACCGGGCACGGCACCGAGGTCGCCGTGATCGGCGGCGGACTGTCGGGCATCATCGCCGCGTACGAGCTGATGAAGATGGGCCTCAAGCCGGTCGTCTACGAGGCGGACCAGATCGGCGGACGGCTGCGCACCGTCGGCTTCGACGGCTGCGACGCGTCGCTGACCGCCGAGATGGGCGCCATGCGCTTCCCGCCGTCGTCGACCGCGCTGCAGCACTACATCGACCTGGTGGGCCTGGAGACCAAGGCGTTCCCCAACCCCCTGGCCGAGTCGACCCCTTCGACGGTCGTGGACCTCAAGGGCGAGTCGCACTACGCGGAGACCATCGACGACCTCCCGCAGGTCTACCGCGACGTGATGAACGCGTGGAACGCCTGTCTGGAGGAGGGCGCGGACTTCTCGGACATGAACCGCGCCATGCGTGAGCGCGACGTGCCGCGCGTCCGCGAGATCTGGGCCAAGCTCGTCGAGAAGCTCGACAACCAGACCTTCTACGGCTTCCTCTGCGACTCCGAGGCCTTCAAGTCCTTCCGGCACCGCGAGATCTTCGGCCAGGTCGGCTTCGGCACCGGCGGCTGGGACACCGACTTCCCCAACTCCATCCTGGAGATCCTCCGCGTCGTCTACACCGAGGCCGACGACCACCACCGCGGCATCGTGGGCGGCTCGCAGCAGCTGCCGCTGCGGCTGTGGGAGCGCGAGCCCGAGAAGATCGTGCACTGGGCGCAGGGCACGTCGCTGGCGAAGCTGCACGAGGGTGAGCCGCGCCCGGCGGTGACCCGGCTGCACCGCACCGCCGGCAATCGCATCACCGTCACGGACGCCACCGGTGACATCCGTACCTACCAGGCCGCGATCTTCACCGCGCAGTCCTGGATGCTGCTTTCCAAGATCGCCTGCGACGACTCGCTGTTCCCCATCGACCACTGGACGGCGATGGAGCGCACCCACTACATGGAGTCGTCCAAGCTGTTCGTGCCGGTGGACCGGCCGTTCTGGCTGGACAAGGACGAAGAAACGGGCCGTGACGTCATGTCGATGACGCTCACCGACCGCATGACCCGAGGCACGTACCTCCTGGACGAGGGTCCCGACAAGCCGGCCGTCATCTGCCTCTCGTACACGTGGTGCGACGACAGCCTCAAGTGGCTGCCGCTGTCCGCCAACGAGCGCATGGAGGTCATGCTCAAGTCGCTCGGCGAGATCTACCCGAAGGTCGACATCCGCAAGCACATCATCGGCAACCCGGTGACCGTGTCCTGGGAGAACGAGCCGTACTTCATGGGCGCGTTCAAGGCGAACCTGCCGGGGCACTACCGCTACCAGCGGCGTCTGTTCACGCACTTCATGCAGGACCGGCTGCCCGCCGACAAGCGCGGCATCTTCCTCGCGGGCGACGACATCTCCTGGACGGCCGGCTGGGCCGAGGGCGCGGTGCAGACGGCGCTCAACGCGGTGTGGGGCGTGATGCACCACCTCGGCGGTGCCACCGACTCGACGAACCCCGGCCCTGGTGACGTCTTCGACGAGATCGCTCCGGTGGAGCTTCCGGAAGACTGAGCGTGCCCTGCTGAGGGCCCTGTGAACGAACCCCCGCCGCCGACCGCGACCCGGTCGGCCCCGGGTGGTCGCACCAGCCGCCGCCGACCGGTGACCCCGGTCGGCGGCGGCTCCGTTCGTCCCTCAGACTCCCGCGGCCCGTACGCCCTCGTACACGGCCGCCGCGACGTCCTTCAGCTCCTCCGCGTCCCGCGTCGTGCCCTGCAGTTCGATGAGGAACTCGCCGAGGCCGGGTGCCACATGAGCGGCCAGGTCCTCGACGATCTGGTCCACACTGCCGTGGAACGGCTGCCGGTCGTCGCTTTCCAGCGGCTTCTCGCTGTACGCCGCGTTGGCCCGCACGACGACCTCCAGGGGGCGCTCGCGGCCGCGCTCGGCCGCGACGTCCTGAACGCGCCGCCAGTCCTCGGCAAGCTTCTGCGGGCCCGCCGCGACCGGCATCCAGCCGTCCGCCCGGTCGACCATCCGGCGCGTGGCCCGCGGGCTGAAAGCGGGCAGCAGGACGGGGATGGGCCGGGCCGGTTTGGGGCCCACGACGGAGGGCGCCACGGTGGTCAGCTCGCCCTCGTACGCGACCGGGTCCGGCCCCCACACCGCCTGGCACACGTCCAGCAGTTCGTCGAGGACCGCGCCGCGCTTGTCGAACGGGGCGACGGACGCCGCGGCGTACTCGTCGAGGGACCAGCCGGTGCCGAAGCCGGCGACGACCCGCCCGCCGCTCGCCGCGTCGAGCGTGGCGAGCGTACGCGCCAGCTGGAAGGGGATGTGCAGCGGCGCGATCAGCACACTCGTGCCCAGCCTCGCCCGGCTGGTCGCGGCGGCGGCCAGGGTCAGCGACACCGTCGGTTCGGCGACACTGCGGTACTGATCGGGCCAGGGGAGGCCGGGAACGCCGTACAGCCCCTGGGTGGCGGGCTCGGGAAAGAGCACCCGCTCGAAGGCCCACAGGCTTTCGTAGCCGATGTCCTCGGCCGCCGAGGCCACCGCGGGGATGTCGCGGCCGATGTCGTACTGCCTCATCTGCGGGAGACCGAGTCCGAGCCGGATCGTCATGTGCACTCCTTCGCGTCAGGGCCAGGGGGTGAGCAGGCAGCGCCCGACGAGCCCGACACCCGTGTCCAGCCGCTCGGTGAACTCACCGGCGAGTTCCGGAAGTTCCCGGATCCGCCACAGCAGCCGGGCCGCCGACCAGGCGCCGTCCCGGGCCCGTTCCAGGCTCCATGAGCCGAGCAGATGGGTGAGCGGATCGGCGACCTCCAGCAGATCGGGCCCTGGCATCAGATCCTCGCGGATGCGTTCCTCCAGCATCGTGAGGATGTCGCCCACGTGGTCGAACTCCCCCTCCAGGTCCGGTGGTTCGCAGTCGAGCGTACGACAGGTGTCCACGACCGCCAGCGCGAGATCGTGCCCGATGTGCGCATTGATTCCGGCCAGCGCGAACTGCACCGGGCGTACCCCGGGATGGCGGCGGTACTGGAACAGCGGACGCCAGCAGGCCGGCGGGCGGCCCTCCACGGCGACCGAGCCGACGGCCGAGAGATAGCGCTCGGCGAAGAGAACGTCCAGCGTGGCCGCGGCCCGCCGGTCGGGGAACTCACCACGGTCGATCCGCTCGGCGAGCTCCTCCGTGACCGCCAGATACACCCGGTTGAAGACCGCAACCCCGTCGGCCGCCGGCCAGGCGGAGCGGAACGCGCGCATCCGCGCCACCACCGAGTCGACAGAAGGCGGGCAGGAGCCGTTCCGGGCCGCGAACTCTCCGATCTGCGCCATGGGGGCAGCGTCCCAGCCCTAGGCTCGGACACGGGCCGCCCGGCCGGGGGCTTCCCCAGAACGGGGGAACGCACCGGTCACGTCGGCCGCCGGGGGGAGGGGGCACACGAGGTGTCAGGCGGCGTACGTACCCAGCGCCGGGCGGAACGCGTCGAGCGGCGCCGGGCCGCGCGCCACGGCGTCATGGCCGTCGCGGCATCCGCCGTGGTGGCCGTGGGCACGGTCACCGGACTGGTCTCCGCGGCCGGCGATGCGGACGAGCGGGGGACGGCTCGGCCGGAGGTGAGCAGCTCACCCGTGACGGTTCCGCTGCCCGCGCGGCCCAGCCCCACGATGCCGGCGCGGCCGTCGACGGCCGCGCCGGCCACGTCCACGGCACCGCCCGAGGCGTCGGTGAAGCCTTCGCCCCGGCCGTCGGCACGGCCGTCCCCGCGCGGGGAGACGCCTGACGTCGGCGCCCGGCTGTACCGCCATCCGCAGTCGCAGGTCCTGGACTGGATACGGGCCAACCGCGACGACCCACGCCGCCCCCTCATCGAGTCACGGATCGCCGCCCACCCGGCCGCGGTCTGGTTCACCTCCCACAACCCCGGTGAGATCAGGGACGAGGTGCGGTCGGTGACGTCGTCGGCGGCGGCAGCGCGCCGCGTGCCGGTCCTCGTGCCGTATGCGATCCCCGGCCGCGACTGCGGCGGCGCGTCCCAGGGCGGGGCGCCGGATCTGGCCGCGTACGACCGATGGATGGCGGAGTTCGCGGCCGGGCTCGGCGACGAGCCGGTCATCGTCGTCCTCGAACCCGACTCGATCGCGCTCTCGGACTGCCTTTCCGACAGTGACCGGGTCGCGCGTTTCGCCGCGCTGGCCCGGGCCGGCCGCACACTGAAGGCCGCCGGCCCGCGGGCGAAGGTCTACTTCGACGCGGGCCACTCCGGCTGGCACCCGGCCGCGCAGCAGGCGGCTCTGCTGCGCGCGGCGGGCGCCGTGACCGCGTCGGACGGGATCTTCACCAACGTCTCCAACTTCCACAGCACGGCCGACGAGGCGCGGTACGCCCGGGAGGTGCTCGCCGCGCTGGGCGGACCAGCGCGTCTGGGTGCCGTCATCGACACCAGCCGCAACGCCAACGGCGCCCCGGCAGCCGGAGAGTGGTGCGACCCGGCGGGCCGGGCGCTCGGCAGGGCGCCGACGACCGAGACCGGCGAGGCCCGGATCGATGCCTATCTGTGGATCAAGCTGCCCGGGGAGTCGGACGGCTGCAGGGGTGCGGCCGGCACCTTCACACCCGACTACGCCTACGACTTGGCGACCGGCTGACCGCCGCCCCCGGCATCGCCGCCGGAGTCGTCGTCGTCCAGCGGGTCGCCGGTCATCTCGCCGACGGCCTCGACGTGTCCGGCGTTCTCGGCGATCAGGGCGATCACGACGGGCAGGGCGACCAGAATCGCCGACCACTCGAAGCTCGGTGCATGGAAGTTCGGCGGCCCGATCCAGTCGGCCTTGGCAACGCCGGAGAGGTGTAGGCGCCAGTGGTCGGCGGCCTCAGCGCCGCCCGCCAGGGCTCGATCAAGGGCCGAGGCCCCCGGACGAGCTCATTTCGAGCCCCGCTGGGGGTCCTCCCATGCCCGCAGGTCCGGCGCCGGCGCCGGCGTGGCCGCCCCGGACGCGGCGGGCGCCACCCCACGCGCGCTGCCGCGCAGCACCCCCGCCCCCACCACCAGCCCGAACGCCAGCACCGTCACCAGCCCGAACGACACCGTCAGCGAGGTCAGATCCGCGATCCCGCCGATCGCCGACGGCGCGATCAGCCCCGAGGTGTACGTGATCGTCGCGACGCCCGCGATCGACTGGCTCGGGCTCGTGCCGCTGCGCCCCGCCGCCGCGAAGGCCAGCGGTACGACCACGGCGATCCCGAGGCCGATGCAGCCGAACCCCGCCATCGCGGCCACGGGGTGCGGCGCCAGGACCACCAGGACCCCGCCGGCCGTCGCCAGCACTCCTCCGGCCCGGACGGTGCGCACCGGTCCGAAGCGGTCCACCACCCGGTCGCCCGCCAGGCGGGCGACCGCCATGGTCAGCGCGAACGCGGTGGTGGACGCGGCCGCGAGCCCCGCCGAGGTACCCAGCACATCCCGCAGGTACACCGCCGACCAGTCCAGGCTCGCCCCCTCCGCGAACACCCCGCAGAAGCCGATCGCGCCGATGATCACCGCGGAGCGCGGCGGCAGCGCGAACCGAGGCGGCGGCTCCTCGTCCGGGGTGCTGCGCAGGTCCAGTACGCCGTGGCAGGCCAGCAGGCCGAGGATCGTGAGGACGGCGGATGCGAGGGCGTGGTGGAGCCGGGCGTCGCCGCCGAGATGCGCGGCGAGTGTGCCGCCGGCGGAGCCGATCAGGGCGCCCGCGCTCCACATGCCGTGCAGGCTGGACATGATCGAGCGGTCCAGGCGGTTCTCCACCTCGACACCGAGCGCGTTCATGGCGACGTCGGACATCCCGGCCGTGGCGCCGAACACGAAGAGCGCCGCGCACAGCGCGTACACGTTGGGGGACAGCGCCGGCAGCATCAGGGCGAGCGTCCACAGGGCGAGCAGTCCGCGCAGGGCCGTGCGCGCGCCGAAGCGGTGGCTGATCGTCCCGGCGAGCGGCATCGCGAGGGACGCGCCGATCGCGGGAAATGCGAGGGCCAGGCCGAGCTGGCCCGCCCCGACCCCGGCATGGTCCTGGATCCAGGGGATCCGGGTGGCGAAGCTGCCGGTCACGGCGCCATGCACACAGAAGACGGCCGCCACGGCGTACCGCGCCCTGATCAGCCGCGCCTTGTCGAAGACCACGTCACTCGACATCCCTGTCATCCTCCCCTGGGCCGTGGCGCGTAAACTATCAGGAACCCTGCCTGATAAATAGACCCCGCCATGTCGGGCGGTGGCGATCTGGAAGGATCCCGGTATGCCCGCACCCGGTATGCCCGCGTCCCCGAGTACCGCCCGGGCCATCAACGACCGGCTCGCCCTGCGACTCCTGCAGGACGAGGGCCCGTTGACGGCAGGTCAGCTGAAGACCTTGACCGGCCTCTCCCGGCCGACTGTCGCCGACCTCGTCGAGCGGCTGCAGGGGTCGGGGCTGATCCATGTCGTCGGTGAGGCGGGTGCGCGGCGCCGCGGCCCGAACGCCCGGTTGTACGGGATCATCGCCGACCGTGCACATCTGGCCGCGCTCGATGTGCGCACCCAGGGCGTCTCGGTCGTCGTCGCGGATCTCGTCGGCACGACCCTTGCCGAGGCGACCCTCCCGATCGGCAGCGACACCGGCACCGAACCGGCCGAGGAGCGGGCCGTCGCACTCCTGGAGCGCACCGCGCGCGAGGCCGGCGTGACGCGGCTGCACAGCGTCGGCATCGGTGCGCCGGGGCTGATCGACCCCGTCACGGGTGAGCTGCGTGACTCCTCCGGACTGCCCGCCTGGCACCGCAGGCTCGTCGGCGCCCTGCAGGAGCGTCTCCCCGCCACCGTGCTCGTGGAGAACGAGACCAATCTGGCGGCCGTCGCGGAACAGCGCGTCGGCGCCGCGCGCGACCTGGACGACTTCGTCCTGCTCTGGCTCGGTCAGGGGGTCGGCGCGGCGGTCGTCCTCGGCGGCACGCTGCGCCGCGGGGCGTCGGGCGGCGCCGGCGAGATCGGTTTCCTTCCGGTCCCGGGCACCGGCGGCCTGCCGTCCGCCACTGGCTGTGACGCCGGCTTCCACGCGCTGGCGGGGGCGGTCGCGGTCCGTGAACTCGCCGCCCGGTACGGCATCGACGGCCCCGCCGAAGAGGCGGTACGCGCCGCAGCGGCGAAGCCGGAGCAGCGCGGCGCGCCCTTCCTGGACGTGCTCGCCGACCGCCTGGCAGTCGGTGCCGCCGCCGTGGCCGCCGTACTGGACCCGGGGTGCGTGGTCCTCGGCGGCGAGATCGGCCACGCCGGCGGCGCGGCCCTCGCCACCCGGGTCGAGGCGCGTCTCGCCACGCTGTCCCCCTTGCACACCGAGATCCGTCCGGCGGCGCTGGGCGGCGAGGCGGTGCTGCGAGGTGCCCTCCTCGCCGCCCGCGACGCGGCCCAGGCCGAGCTCTTCGCCCCGGGCGCCTGAGGTCCCTGTCCGGTACGGGCCGACAGCCCGCCGGGGGACCCGGCGGCGGCAAGGGCCGGTAACCGCCGCCGGGCGTTCTCGCGGGCCGGCACGCTCTGGGGTCCTCCCGGGACATCCCGGTCCCCCGTGGCCCCGGCTCCGCCGCTGCGGGTGCTTCGCGCCACGGGCCGACCGGACGCCCGTTGAGCCGCGTCGGGCCACAACAACGCCCGCACCGGCAGGCCGGATCCAGTGAGGTACGCAGAGACTAAAAGGACTAGACCAGTGGGTCAATAGGCTTGGATCGACTGCGGGTGGCCCCGGCCCTGGAGGGAGCCCGGACCGCTCGGCGGGGTGCCGGGTCGCGTCTTCGAAGTCCCGTTCTGCCCGGCGATGCCTTGCCCGTCCTCCGGGCGGGCGGGGCCGTCCGGGACCTCGCCTACCGTCGGGACGTGGAACACGGCCCCGGCGCCGAGCCCGTCCGGAGCGAGCTGCCGGGCGGCGAGTTCCCGGAGTGGTGGCCTCGTCGCCGTCAGTTGTGAGTCAGGACACAGTGATTCGCTCGCATGGGCCGCAATCAGGCGTGGCACACTGGCCCTGTATCAGCAGCAGCGCACTCCGGGGTCGGTGTAATTCCGAACCGGCGGTTACAGTCCGCGACCCGTCCGCATCCAGCGGCCGGTTGACCAGGTGAAATTCCTGGACCGACGGTGAAAGTCCGGATGGGAGGCAGTGCGCGGTGGGCGACCCTCGTGGTCCGTCGGCCGTCTGTGGCTGATCGTCCTTGCGGGAGATCCTCGAGGACGGTCGGTTCCGTCGGGCCCGGCGTTCCCGTGAGGTGTTGTTCCGCTTTCTCTGTCGTCATCGACAGCCCCGGAGTCCGTGCCCGAAGAGGCAGGAGGACCCGGTGGCCACCGCAGCCGACGCAGACGCGATGCGCCGAGCCATTGAGCTCGCCGCCCGCGGACTCGGCTCCACCAGCCCCAACCCGGTCGTCGGGTGCGTCATCACCGACGCGTCCGGACAGCCCGTTGGCGAGGGGTTCCACCAGCGCGCCGGCGGCCCGCACGCCGAGATCCACGCCCTCCGTGACGCGGGCGAGCGCGCCCGCGGCGGCACCGCGTACGTCACCCTCGAACCCTGCAACCACACCGGTCGCACCGGCCCCTGTGCGCAGGCGCTCGCCGACGCCGGGATCGTCCGGGTCGTGTACGCCGTCGCCGACCCGAACCCGCAGGCCACCGGCGGTGCCGGCACGCTGCGCGCGGCCGGCGTCCAGGTCGGGTCCGGGCTCCTCGCCGACGAGGCCGAAGCCGGCAACCTCGCCTGGCTCACCTCCGTACGCCTGGGTCGTCCCTACGTCCTGTGGAAGTACGCCGCCACCCTCGACGGCCGTATCGCCGCCGCGGACGGCACCAGCCGCTGGATCAGCTCCCCCGAGTCCCGCGCCGACGTCCACCGGCTGCGCGCCGAGGCCGATGCCGTGATCGTCGGCTCCGGCACGGCCCGCGCCGACGACCCGCACCTCGCCGTGCGCGGTGTCGACGGCGCCGTACAGCCACTGCGCGTCGTCGTCGACACCGACGCCACCGCCGTGAAGCCCGGGGCCCGCGTCCTCGACGATGCCGCCCCGACCCTGATCGCGGTCGCCGAGGACGCGGAGAGCGACCTCCCGGACGTCCTGCGGCTGCCCAGGGACGGCCGTGGTCTGTCCGTCACCGCACTGCTGGACGCCCTGTACGAACGAGGCGTCCGCTCCGTACTCCTCGAAGGCGGACCGGCCCTCGCCGGGTCCTTCATCGCTGCGGGAGCCGTCGATCGAGTCGTCGGCTACCTCGCGCCCGTACTCCTCGGCGAGGGGCGCGCGGCCCTCGCCGACGCCGGAATCACCACCATCACCGAAGCGTTGCGGCTCGACGTGACCGAGACCGTCCGGATCGGCCCCGATCTTCGCATCACCGCGACCGTCCCCAAGGGAGCTTGAGTGTTCACCGGAATCGTCGAAGAGCTGGGTGAGGTCACCGCGGTCGAGGACCTCGGCGACGCCTCCCGCTTCCGCCTGCGCGGTCCTGTCGTCACCGACGGCGCGAAGCACGGAGACTCCATCGCCGTCAACGGCGTGTGCCTCACCGTCGTGGACACCGCCGACGGCGAGTTCACCGCCGACGTGATGGCCGAGACACTGAACCGCTCCAGCCTCGGTGCGCTCGCCGCCGGCTCCCGCGTCAACCTGGAGCGGCCGATGGCCGTCGGCGGCCGGCTCGGCGGCCACATCGTCCAGGGACACGTCGACGGCACCGGCACCATCGTCGACCGCAAGCCGTCCGAGAACTGGGAGATCGTCAAGATCTCGCTCCCCGCGGACCTCACGCGGTACGTCGTCGAGAAGGGCTCCATCACCGTCGACGGAGTGAGCCTCACCGTCGTCGACGCGGGCCCCGACTACTTCACCATCAGCCTGATCCCCACCACCCTCGCGCTGACCACGCTCGGCATCAAGCAGCCCGGCGACCCGGTCAACCTCGAGGTCGACGTCATTGCCAAGTACGTCGAGCGACTGCTCGGCGCCGACGCCAAGGAGAGCGCGAAGTGAGCGCCCTGGACTGGCTGAACTCGGAGGCCTTCACCGCCTTCGGCCAGCACATCAAATGGTCCGACATGATCGGCAACATCGTCGGCCTGACCGCGCTCGCACTCGGCTGGCGGCGCTCGATATGGACCTGGCCCGCCCAGTTCGCCTCCGGCGTCATCCTCTTCGCCGCGTTCGCCACGTCCCACCTGACGGGCAGCGCCGGCAAGCAGGTCGTCGTCATGGCCGTCGCGGCATGGGGCTACTGGCAGTGGACCCGCGGCCGGCAGCAGGCCCAGGACGGTTCGATCGCCGTCCGCTTCGCCACCTGGCGCGAGCGCGGGGTGATGGCCGGCACGGCCGTCCTCGGCACCCTCGCCGTCGGCGGGCTGTTCACCGCGTACCCGTCGCTGTCCTGGGACCCGTGGCCCGACGCGTACATCTTCGTCGGCACGCTGGTCGCCATGTACGCCCAGGCGCGCGGCATGGTCGAGTTCTGGTTCGCCTGGCTGCTCGTCGACCTGGTCGGCGTACCGCTCAACTTCGCCAACGGCTTCGCCTTCTCCGGCTTCGTCTACGTCATCTACGGCGCGCTCGTCCTGTGGGGCCTGCGCGACTGGTGGCTCCGGTCCCGCACCCCCGTTCTGGAAGGAGCGGCAGCATGAGTGCTCTGCCCACCTGGTACCCGACGGACAACGACGACACCGAGGGATTCGCCCTCGACCCCGTCGAGCAGGCCATCCGTGACATCGCCGCGGGCCGGCCCGTCGTGGTCGTCGACGACGAGGACCGTGAGAACGAGGGCGACCTCGTCATCGCCGCCGAGAAGGCCACGCCCGAGATCGTCGCCTTCATGATGAGCGAGTGCCGCGGGCTGATCTGCGCGCCCATGGAGAGCGACGAGCTGGAGCGACTTCAGCTGCCGCAGATGGTCGACCACAACACCGAGTCGATGAGCACGGCCTTCACCGTCTCCGTCGACGCCGCCCCCGTGTACGGCGTGACCACCGGCATCTCCGCCGCCGACCGGGCCACGACCCTGCAGCTGCTGGCGAGCGGCACCGCCGAGCCGACCGACTTCGTGCGCCCCGGCCATGTCTTCCCGCTGCGCGCCAAGCCCGGTGGTGTCCTCGTACGCAACGGCCACACCGAGGCCGCCGTCGACCTCGCCCGGCTCGCGGGACTGCGCCCCGCCGGAGCGATCGTGGAGATCGCCGGCGAGGACGGCGTCATGCTGCGGCTGCCCGAGTTGATCCCGTTCGCCCGCAAGCACGGCCTTACGATCATCTCCATCGAAGACCTGATCGCCTACCGCCGCAGCTCCGAGCCGACTGTCCGCCGCGAGGCCGAGGTCAGTCTGCCCACCGCGCACGGCGCCTTCACGGCGTACGGCTACCGCTCCACCGTCGACGGAGTCGAGCATGTCGCCCTCGTCCACGGCGACATCGGTGACGGCGAGGACGTCCTCGTCCGCGTCCACTCCGAGTGCCTGACCGGGGACATCTTCCACTCGCTGCGCTGCGACTGCGGCCCCCAGCTGCAGGCCTCCATGGAGCGCATCACCGAGGCCGGGCGCGGAGTGGTCGTCTATCTCCGCGGCCACGAGGGCCGCGGCATCGGTCTGCTGTCCAAGCTGCGGGCTTACGAACTGCAGGAACGCGGCCGCGACACGCTGGACGCCAACCTGGAGCTCGGCCTGCCCGCCGACGCCCGGGACTACGCCGCGGGCGCGCAGATCCTCGTCGACCTCGGCGTACGCAGCCTCCGGCTGATGACCAACAACCCCGACAAGATCAGCGCGCTGGTGCGGCACGGCCTGAAGGTCGAGGGCCGCGAGGCCATGCCGGTACAGGCGGGCGAGCACAACCTGCGGTATCTGCGGACCAAGCGGGACCGGATGGGACACGATCTGCCCTGGCTCGACGCCGCCACCGCGTCGACCTGCGGCAACCAGTAAGACAGCAAGAAACGGAACGAGGAGAAACGTGAGCGGCAAGGGCGCACCCGAACTGTCCGTACGCAACTGCGGAGACCTCCGCGTGGCGGTCATCGCGGCCCAGTGGCACGAGAAGATCATGGACGGACTCGTCGACGGCGCCCTGCGCGCCCTGCACGAGCTGGGCATCGACGAGCCGACCCTGCTGCGGGTCCCCGGCAGCTTCGAGCTCCCCGTCGTCGCCAAGGTGCTGGCCGGCCGGGGCTATGACGCGATCGTCGCGCTGGGTGTCGTGATCCGTGGCGGAACCCCCCACTTCGAGTACGTGTGCCAGGGCGTCACCCAGGGCCTCACCCAGGTCTCCATCGACACGGGCGTCCCCGTCGGCTTCGGCGTACTGACCTGCGACACCGAGGAGCAGGCGCTCGACCGGGCCGGGCTGGAGGGCTCCAACGAGGACAAGGGACACGAGGCGGTCACCGCCGCCGTGGCCACCGCGGCGACGCTGCGTTCAGTATCTGAACCCTGGCGCTGAGGAGAGGGCACTTCCGCGTAGGGTGGGACCACCATGTCCAAGAAGACTTTCGAGGAGCTCTTCGCCGAGCTCCAGCACAAGGCCGCCAACGGCGATCCCGCCACCTCCCGCACCGCCGAGCTGGTGGACAAGGGTGTCCATGCCATCGGCAAGAAGGTCGTCGAGGAGGCCGCCGAAGTGTGGATGGCCGCCGAGTACGAGGGCAAGGAAGCCGCAGCCGAGGAGATCTCGCAGCTGCTGTACCACGTCCAGGTGATGATGGTCGCCCGGGGGATTTCCCTCGACGACGTCTACGCCCACCTCTGATACGCACTCCTCCGAGCAAATGGCTCAGACGGTTCCCACTCTCCAAGCAAAGGAAGCCCGCCCCATGCTGCGCATCGCCGTCCCCAACAAGGGTTCACTCTCCGGACCTGCGGGGGAGATGCTCCATGAGGCGGGCTACCTCCAGCGCAAGGACTCCAAGGAGCTTGTGCTCGTCGACCCGGAGAACGAGGTCGAGTTCTTCTATCTGCGCCCCCGCGACATCGCGATCTATGTCAGCTCGGGCCGCCTCGACATCGGCATCACCGGCCGCGATCTGCTCCTCGACTCCGGCGCGAACGCCGAGGAGATCCTCCAGCTCGGCTTCGCCCGCTCGACCTTCCGCTACGCCACCAAGCCCGGTACCGCGTCCGGCGTCGAGGACTTCGGCGGGCTGACGATCGCCACCTCGTACGAGGGCATCGTCGCCAAGCACCTCGCGGACAACGGCATCGACGCCTCCGTCGTCCACCTCGACGGCGCCGTCGAGACCGCGATCGAGCTGGGCGTCGCCCAGGTCATCGCCGATGTCGTGGAGACCGGCACCAGCCTGCGCAACGCCGGGCTCGGCGTCATCGGTGAGCCGATCCTCACCTCCGAGGCCGTCGTCATCCGCCGCACGGGTGCCAACGCGGACGATCCCAAGGTGCAGCAGTTCCTGCGCCGCCTCCAGGGCGTCCTCGTGGCCCGCAGCTACGTGATGATGGACTACGACTGCCGCGTCGAGAACCTGGAGCAGGCCGTCGCCCTCACCCCGGGCCTCGAATCGCCGACCGTCTCCCCGCTGCACAACGAGGGCTGGGTCGCCGTCCGCGCGATGGTCCCCGCCAAGGAGGCGCAGCGGATCATGGACGACCTCTACGAGCTGGGCGCCCGCGCGATCCTGACCACGGCGATCCACGCCTGCCGTCTCTGAGGACCGGCACGGATCATGACTGTGGAACAACAGGAGCTCCCCACCCTGCCGGTGACCTTCAGGCCGACCCGTACCCGGGCCGTCCTGCTGTCCGTCGGCACCGTGATGTTCGCCGTCATCACGGCCGTCGCGCTCGCGCTGGAGAAGCTCGGCCCGGGTGAGCGGATCAGCTTCGTCTTCACCGCGTCGGTCTTCTTCGGCGTACTGGCCCTGCTCAGCCGTCCCAAGGTCGTCGCCGACGACCAGGGCGTCACCGTCGTCAACCTCACCCGCACCCGCCGGCTGGAGTGGGCGGAGATCCTCCGTGTCAACCTCCGACCGGGTGACCCCTGGGTGTTCCTCGATCTGAGTGACGGCACCAGCCTCCCGGTCCTCGGAATCCAGCCGGGAATCGCCCGTCAGCACGCGATCCGTGACGCACGGGCCCTGCGCGCCCTCGCCGAATCCAGGGGAACCGGCACGGACAACGGCTGAGCCCCTGCCCCACGGGGCAGGCTCGTGATTACTCTTGAGGCGGAGGCGCCGAGTGCGCCTCCGCCTCACACCCGCGTGGCCACAGTGGCCCGTGAGGCCAACTGCGACCCGAGGAGTGACTCCCTCCAGCAATGGACGGATCGTCCGGTAGTACCTGCGCCGCCCCCTCCCAGGAGGCGGCGGCATGATCATCCCGCTACTGCTGCTCTGCGCGGCATTCCTTCTCATCCTCGCCAACGGGTTCTTCGTGGCCGCCGAGTTCGGCCTCGTCACCGTGGAGCGCGCCGACGCCGAGCGTGCCGCCGCCGAGGGCGACCGTCGTGCCAGGGGCGTCGTCCGAGCCCTGCGCGAGCTGTCGTTCCAGCTGTCCGGCACCCAGCTCGGCATCACCATCACCTCCCTCGTCGTCGGCATGCTCGCCGAGCCCGCGCTCGCACAGCTGCTCGATCCACCGCTCACCGCGGCGGGGATACCGGACGCGGCCGTCCCCGGCGTCGCCGTCGCGATCGGGATGCTCTTCGCCTCCGCCGTGCAGATGGTGGTCGGCGAGCTCGTCCCGAAGAACTGGGCGGTCTCCAGGCCGCTGCAGGTCGCCCGGTTCGTGGCCGGCCCGCAGCACCGCTTCTCGACCGTCTTCCGGCCCGTGATCGCACTGCTCAACGCCGTCGCCAACCGGCTCGTCCGGGCGCTCGGCGTCGAGCCCAAGGAGGAGCTGGCATCCGCCCGCACCCCCGGTGAACTGGTCTCCCTCGCCCGTCACTCGGCCCGCGCCGGGGCGATCGAACAGGACACGGCGGATCTGTTCGTACGAACCCTGTCGCTCGGTCATCTCACCGCCCAGCATGTGATGACCCCGCGCGTGAAGATGAGCGCGCTCCAGTCCGACGCGACCGCCGCGGACGTTCTCAACCTCACCCGCGCCACCGGTCTCTCCCGCTTCCCCGTCTACCGGGACCGCATCGACGAGATCGTCGGCATGGTCCATCTGAAGGACGCACTGGCCGTCCAGGCACATCAGCGGCTGCGTACCCCGGTCGGCCGCATCGCCGTCCCGCCGCTGCTGGTGCCCGAGACCCTGCCCGTACGGCAGCTGCTGGAGCAGCTGCGCAGCGAACAGCCGATAGCTGTCGTCGTCGACGAGTACGGCGGCACGGCCGGCGTCGTCACCCTGGAGGACATCGTCGAGGAGCTCGTCGGCGAGGTCCGCGACGAGCACGACGCCGAAGGGGACGGCAGGCCCGAGCTGGCCCCGGCGGCTCCCGAGGACGGCAATCCGGCATGGGAGGCCGACGGCAGCTGCCGCGTCCTCACCCTGCGGCGGATAGGTCTCGACGTACCCGACGGGCCGTACGAGACCGTCGCCGGGCTGGTCGCCGATCTCCTCGGCCGGATCCCGGCGCCCGGCGACCGGGCCGACCTGCCCGGCTGGCGGCTCTCCGTACGGCAGGTGGACCGGTACCGGGCCGAGCGGGTCCGGCTCGTGCGGACCGCGGATGTGCAGGCCGCCGTGGAGGCCGTGCGATGAGCGTCCTCCAACTGCTGTTCGCGTTGCTGCTCGTGCTCGCCAACGGCTTCTTCGTCGGCGCGGAGTTCGCGCTCGTGTCCGTACGCCGCAGCCAGATCGAACCGCTCGCGGCCGCGGGCTCCTCGCGGGCCCGCCAAGTGCTGCACGGGCTGGAGAACCTGCCGCAGATGATGGCCGCGGCGCAGTTCGGCATCACCGTCTGTTCGCTGACCCTCGGCGCGGTGGCGGAACCGACCGTGGCGCATCTCCTGGAGCCGGTCTTCCACGCGGCGCACGTCCCCGAGAGCCTCATCCATCCGCTCGGTTACGTCATCGCCCTCGCCGTCGTCGTCTTCCTGCATCTCGTCATCGGCGAGATGCTCCCGAAGAACCTGGCGATGGCCGCACCGGAGAAGACCTCCCTCTGGCTCAGCCCCGCGCTGGTCGGTTTCGCCCGGCTGTGCCGTCCGGTGACGGTGTCGCTCGGCGCCTGTGCCCGGCTGGTGCTCAGGCTGTTCCGCGTCGAACCCAAGGACGAGGTGGAGGCGGTCTTCACCAGCGACCAGCTCGGCCAGCTGGTCGAGGACGCGGGCCAGGCGGGACTGCTGGAGCGGGAGGAGCAGGATCTGCTCGAAGACGCGCTGGAGCTGGGCAGCCGCCCGGTGACGGACGTCCTCATCACCCGGTCGGCCCTGGTGACCGTGCCCCCGTCGGTGACGGCCCGGCAGATCGAGGAGCTCACCGTACGGACGGGCTACTCGCGCTTCCCGGTGTGCGGCGAGGGCAGCGGCCCCTTCATGGGCTATCTGCACGTCAAGGACGTCCTCGACATGGAGGACGGCGACCGGGCCGTACCGCAGCACGTCTGGCGCCCCATGGCCACGCTGCGGGCCGAGCTGCCGCTGGACGACGCCCTCACCGTGATGCGCCGCGCCGCCACCCATCTGGCGCAGGTCGCGGACGCATCGGGCCGGGTGCTCGGACTGGTCGCCCTGGAGGACGTGCTGGAGATGCTGGTGGGCGAGGTGCGGGACCCTGCCCACCGGGCCCCGGCCCCGGCGCCCCGGCGCCCCGAGGAAACGGTGGGGGCTCACCCCCCGCTCAGCCCGTCCGGCGTCTGACGGCACAGACGCCGGCCCGCCGAACGGGCCGGCGTCTCCGTCACGCACGGACGCAGGCGTGAGGGCCTGTCCGGTGGATCTTGCTGGGCAGCCTGATCCCCCGACAAGGCCTACGGGACCCTAGGGGCCCTTGGGGCGGGGGTCACCACCAACAAGCCCAAAAACCAACCCCCCCCCGC
>NZ_JBWKDT010000001.1:0-65514 GCF_056435785.1 Streptomyces sp. NPDC043870 | reverse complement strand
GGGGGGGTCCCCCCCCCCCCCCCCCCCCCCCCCCCCCCCCCCCCCCCCCCCCCCCCCCCCCCCCCCCACCAACCCCCCCCCCCCCCCCCCCCCCCCCCCCCCCCCCCCCCTTTTTCCCCCCCCCCCCCCCC
Organism: Streptomyces sp. NPDC043870; assembly: GCF_056435785.1. Classification (NCBI taxonomy): domain Bacteria; kingdom Bacillati; phylum Actinomycetota; class Actinomycetes; order Kitasatosporales; family Streptomycetaceae; genus Streptomyces; species Streptomyces sp. NPDC043870. The sequence goes on along the minus strand of NZ_JBWKDT010000001.1, from coordinate 65,383 downwards.
CCCCCCCCCCCCCCCCCCCCGACAGCACCTCCCCGTACGCCTGCATCAGGTCGGCGAGCCGCAGCGTCGCCAGATCCTCGCGGGTCGGAGTGCCGGCGTACCCCGACAGCCTCAGATCCCGGTATGCGCAGCTCTTCTCGTACAGCGTGCGCAGAAACCGCCCGTTGCCCAGCTCGTCGATCCAGCCCTGGTCGACCACATGGCCGCTGATCGACCGCAGCTCGTCCAGCGCCTCCTCGTCCCACAGGTCGCCGTTGCCCGCGGCGAGCACCTCCCCGATGGCGGTCAGTTCCAGCGGGCGGTACGACGGGAAGTCCACCCGGGTGGTGAAGCGGGAGGACAGCCCGGGGTTGGTGGCGAGGAGCCGGTCCATGCCCTCGGGATAGCCCGCGAGGATGACGACCAGATGGTCGCGGTTGTCCTCGGCGCGCTTCAGCAGCACCTGCAGCGCCTCGTCGCCGTAGGCGTCGCCCTTGCTGTAGCCGGAGTTGGAGAGGGAGTACGCCTCGTCCACGAACAGCACCCCGCCGAGGGCGGAGTCGATCAGTTCATTCGCCTTCACGGCGGTCTGGCCGAGGAACTCACCGACCAGATCGGACCGCTGCGCCTCCACGAGATGGTCTCCGCCGAGCAGCCCGAGCGCGTAGAAGACCCGGCCGAGGATGCGGGCCACGGTGGTCTTGCCCGTGCCGGATGGGCCGGAGAAGACGAAGTGGCGTTTCGGGGGCTGTACCGGCAGACCCTGCCCGGCCCGCAGCCGGGCCATGTTCAGCTGCGCGGAGAGAGCCTTCACCTGCCGCTTCACCGGTTCCAGGCCCACCATCCGCTCCAGTTCCGCGAGCGCATCGGCGAGCAGCAAGGGATCCGTCGCGCCGGAGGGGAACTGCGGGGGCGCCGACTGGGACGGTAGGGCCGTCTTCTCCCGTACGCCGTCCGGCGGTCCGGCCGGGACCGCACCGCCGAGCTGGGTCTGCGGGTCTGCGCCGAGCCGCGGCTCGGGTACGAGCGGAGGCTCCGTCTCGGCCGACTGCACGTCAATCGCTTCCTGCCCGAAACCCGCGCCCGCCAGCGACACCGATGCCACACCGACCGACTCGTCGGTGCCGTCGATCCCGTCGTACTCGGCGATCGCCGCGAGCCGCGCGGAGGTGTCCATGAAGGCCGGATCGACCCGGTGCACCGCCCGGTACAGCGGCAGCGCGGCCGCGCTGCGCCCCGTGCCCTCATGGGCGCGCGCCAGCCAGTACCGCAGCTCCTTGCGCTGCGGCTGCTCGCTGCGACAGCGCATCAGCGCGGTGGACAGCAGCGGCTCGGCCTGCCCGTACATCTCCAGCCGGACCCGCGCCATGCCGCCGAACAGCCCGGCCTCGATCCCGAGCAGCGGATCATTGACGAGTGGCTCGGTGTGCCGGACGAGCTGATCCCAGTCCTTGACCAGATACGCCCGGCAGGCGTGCAGGAACCGCACCTGAGGGTCGGCGTCGACGGGCGGCAGACCGGCGAGCGCCCGGTCGAGCTCGGGCACATGGCGGCCGTCGAGCCAGTGCGAGGCGTGCGCGAGTAACAGATCGCGCGGGCTCTCCAGCACCGGCTGGACCCACCAGCCCAGCCAGTACCAGGAGTTCAGCGTGCGCCGGTGGCGGGCCCGCTGCTCGCCGAAGCGCTCCCGGTTGCGGAACATCCGCAGCAGGGCGGTGGTGGTGTCGACGCGCAGCGCGTGCAGACCGAGCCAGCCGTCCGCCATCGCGGGGTCGAGCCGCACCGCGGTCCTGAACTCCTCTTCCGCCTGCGGATACCCGCCCATGGTGTAGGCGTCCACGCCGCGCACCCAGGCGAGGTCGGCCGGGGCCAGCGCGCCCTGCGTGCCGATGTCCATCGGGTCCCCCACATACCGTGCCCCCGTGACCTCCCGCCGGGCGGGCGCCCGTCGGAGCGTGCTGAACCACCTTCTCGCGGACGGGAATTGACCGCACCGAGGTGCATCGTACCTGCGCAGGGGGCGGGTGATTAAGGGTGGCGCGACGGCGGCGCGAGGCCGGTGCGAGCGCCCCGCAGACGGTGACCCTGGGTAAGCGAGGGGTGCGGGAAAGCGCTGAGAAAGCGCGATGAGGACAGAACGAAGCCCCCGATCACGGGGGAACAACCGGGGGCCTCGCGTCTCGGCAGCTCCGGAAAGCCGCACATTGAGAACGTAAGACCTGTATGGCCCCTCGGTCAAGCCGAGTTGGAGCACTCGGCGGGGTGGATTTCCGACTGCTCAGTACGGAGGGGAGAGCTGGTCACGTTCCGTGAGGAGGTGGTTCGCTCCCGCTGTCACGTGGGGCCCCGGAAGCCACTCATATCCCTCGGGCCACTCGCGTACCAGCGTGTCGGCGTACGGCCGCGACGGGTCCTCGGCGAAATGGCGAGTCTCCGCCACGGTCCAGCCGTCCCAGAATCCGGAGAGCGCCGGCCCGTCGCGGTGGCGCCCGCGGATCCAGGACTCGCGCGGGCCCCGGTCCATCCAGAGGAGGCGGGCGAGATGGGGGCGCAGGGCCCGGCGGCCGGCGCCGACCCCCTCGATCAGGACGACCGGTGCGGCGGGCAGCGCACGGGGGGTCCCGAAGCGGCGCCGATGCCAGTCGTACGGTTCGTAGAGCGCGCTGTCGCCGTGGGACAGCGGGCCGATCACCTGGTCGAGCAGTCGACCGGTCCACTCGAAGAGTTCGTCGTGCGTGGCCAGATCGTCGAGGCGGAGCACGGGCGCGCCGCCGAGCGCCCCGGCGAGCAGGGCGGCGAACGTGCTCTTCCCGGAGCCCGCGTGACCGTCGACCGCGATCAGCCGGACCGGGCCGCAGGACGGCGCCAGGCCGCGCAGTCCGGCGGCGGCGTTGTCGAGGGGGACGAGGGGGCTCATGGAGGCCACCCTAAGGGGCCGCCTCGGCCGGCGATCGCGGGCCGCCGCGGGCCGCCGCAGGTCACTCCACTGGTCGAGACCAATATTGGTGGAGCGGCACGAGGCGAATCGCTGGCAGAAGGCGCGCACGACCCGGGATAGTTGCCCCACCCCTCGCGCCCGAGACGCCCCGGAGGTCCCATGCCCAGACCTGCTTCGCGCAGAGCCGTACTGACCGCCGCTCTGGCCGCCGCGGCCGGCGGGACCGCGCTCACCTCCGCCGCGCCCGCGCCCGCGGCCGCCGGTGCTCCGGCTCCCTCCGCCCTGCAGCGCCCGCTCGTCGACAACCGCTTCTGGACGTCCCACACCGACTGGCGCGGCGGCGAGCAGGCCGGCACCCGCGCCGTTCCCGGCCCCCGGCCGGGCCTGGTGATCGCCGCACCCGCCGGGCGCACCGAGTACCCGGATCCGCACACCGGCACGACGAAGGCCTGGGAGTACGCGACCTGGACCTCGCCCGAGCACCACGCCGGTGTCCCCGCGACCGAGGTCATCGCCTCCTGGAACGCCCACACCCCACCCGGCACGTGGCTGCAGACCGAGCTCTCGGGCACGTACTCGGACGGCGCCAGGACCCCGTGGTTCGTCATGGGCCGCTGGGCGTCGGGCGACGGCGACATCCGGCGCACCTCCGTCGACGGCCAGACCGACGGCCGGAGCACCATCTGGACCGACACCTTCTCCATCGACGATCCGGCGAGCGGGCTGCGGCTGACCTCGTACCGGCTGCGCCTCACGCTCCACCGCACACCCGGCACGGATCTCACCCCCACCGTCTGGCGGGTGGGAGCCATGGCCTCCGACATCCCCGACCGTTTCACCGTGCCCGCCTCCGCGCCACGGTCCGCCCGCGAGCTGGCGGTGCCGCGCTACTCGCAGAACACCCACGTCGGGCAGTACCCCGAGTACGACAACGGCGGCGAGGCCTGGTGCAGTCCCACCTCCTCGCAGATGATCATCGAGTACTGGGGGAGGAAGCCCACGGCAGAGGATCTCTCGTGGGTGAATCCTTCCTTCGCCGACCCGCAGGTCTGCCACGCGGCCCGGAACACGTTCGACTACCAGTACGACGGCTGCGGCAACTGGCCCTTCAACGCCGCCTACGCGGCCACGTACCAGGACATGAACGCCGTCGTGACCCGGCTGGAGTCGCTCGGTGACCTGGAGACGCTCGTACAGGCCGGGATCCCGGCCATCACGTCGCAGTCGTTCCTCAAGGAGGAACTGACCGGCGCCGGCTACGGGACCTCGGGGCATCTGATGACCGTGATCGGGTTCACCGCCGACGGTGATGTGATCGCCAACGATCCGGCGTCGCCGAGCAACGCGGCCGTCCGCCGGGTCTACCGGCGGGCGGAGTGGGAGAGGATCTGGCTGCGGACGAAGCGGTACAACGCGAGCGGGAAAGTGGTGTCCGGCACAGGGGGCGTGTGCTACCTGTACTGGCCGGAGCACCCGACAGCCGCCCAGCGCAAGGCTCTTGCCGCCCTCGGCATCCGCTGACGCACGCGCTCCGGGCCGGCGGGCGGTGACCGGTGTCACTGCCCGCGGGCCGAGCGCCTGGCACTGTGGACCGGTATGCCAGCGGGGGGACGTCCACGACCACGACGACGACCGAGCGAGCAGCCATGACCGCGACCACCGCCACCGCCACCCGGGCCCGCACCGGAGGCCCCAAGGACGACGGCCCCAAGATCCTCGAACACATCCTGGGCTGGACCCTCGTGGTCGTCTTCGCGATGCTGGTCACCCAGGCCGGACTGCTGTGACAGACCGGACCGCGGTGACGGATCGGACTGCTGTGACAGAGGGGGCGGGGAGCCGACCGGCTCCCCGCCCCCTTCGGTCCCGGTGTTCCCGGATCAGCTGATCGACTTGATCAGCTCCCCGTTCGTCGTGTCACCGCTCAGCTCCCAGAAGAACGTGCCTCCCAGGCCCTGCTGGTTCTTGTACGTCATCTTCCCGGCGATCGTGGCGGGAGTGTCGTAGCTCCACCACTGTGTGCCGCAGTGCGCGTACGCGGTCCCCGCGACCGTCCCGTTGGCCGGGCACTTGGTCTTGAGCACCTTGTAGTCGTCGATGCCCTGCTCGTACGTGCCGGGGGCCGGCCCGGTCGCCGTGCCGCCCGGTGCCTTCTGCGTCACGCCCGTCCAGCCGCGGCCGTAGAAGCCGATGCCGAGCAGTAGCTTCGAGGAGGGGATCCCGAGGCCCTTGAGCTTCTTGATCGCCGCGTCGGAGTTGAAGCCCTGCTGCGGGATGCCCGGGTACGAGGTGAGCGGGGAGTGCGGCGCGGTCGGGCCCTGGGCGGCCCAGGCGCCGAAGAAGTCGTACGTCATCGGGTTGTACCAGTCGACGTACCGCGCCGCGCCGGCGTAGTCCGTGGCGTCGATCTTCCCGCCGCTGCTCGCGTCGGCGGTGATCGCGGCGGTGACGAGGTTCGACGGACCGAACTTCGCGCGCAGCGCCGACATCAGTTTCCTGAAGACGTCCCGACCGCTGGTGTCGCAGGACAGACCGCAGGCGTTGGGGTACTCCCAGTCGATGTCGATGCCGTCGAAGACGTCAGCCCAGCGCGGGTCCTCGACCAGGCTGTAGCAGGACTGGGCGAAGGCCGCCGGGTTCTTCGCCGCCTCGGTGAAGCCGCCGGACCAGGTCCAGCCGCCGAACGACCAGATGACCTTCAGATTCGGGTGCATCTTCTTCAGCTTGCGCAGCTGGTTGAAGCTGCCGCGCAGTGGCTGGTCCCAGGTGTCGGCCTTGCCGTCGACGCTCTGGTCGGCGGTGTACGCCTTGTCGTGGTCCGCGTAGGCGTCACCGATCACGCACTTGCCGCCCGTGACGTTGCCGAAGGCGTAGTTGATGTGGGTGAGCTTGTTCGCGGAGCCGGACGTCTTGATGTTCTTGACATGGTAATTGCGTCCGTAGACGCCCCAGTTGGTGAAGTAGCCGACCACCTTGGAGCCGGCCTTGGGCGCGACGGCGGTCGCGGGGGCGGCGGACGGCCCGGCCGGAACGGTGGCGGTGGCGGTGGCGGTGGCCGAGTCTGCGCCGGCGAGCAGGCCCGCGCCGACGGCCGTACAGACGGCGGCGATCAGTGCCCGGAACCGGGCGCGTGGGGCAGGGGATCCGAACATCGTGTCTCCTCGTGGGGGGAGGGAGCGCGAGTGGGAGGTGCTGCGAGTCAGATATGGCATGAACGGGTCATGAGCTGATCAGGTCACGATAGAAGGACTAGACCAGTGGGTCAATGGTTCGGACCAATTCCGGGGAATGCTCAAAGGATCCGGAGGGGGAGATTCCACCCCGTGACGGACGACCGCCGATCGGGCATACTCAACCCGCCACAGCCGCTGGTCAGCCACTTCCGTGATCCGGGAGGGCAGCATCGGCGCATCAGGTGACATCCGGCGGCGCCGCCCAACCCTTCGCGCGCGACCGCCGCAGCGCCCGACAGGGAGGAAAGCGCCGCTATGCCCGACCGTGCCCCGCAGCCGGTGGACCGCACACTGCCCACCGAGGAATCCAGGGATCTCATCACCCTGGTCCGTGAGATCGTCCAGCGGGAGATCGCTCCCCGCGCGGCCGAGGAGGAGGACGCGGGTCATTTTCCGCGCGAGACGTTCTCGCTGCTTTCCGAGTCAGGTCTGCTCGGCCTTCCCTACGGCTCCGAGTACGGCGGCGGGGACCAGCCGTACGAGGTCTATCTGCAGGTACTCGAAGAGCTGGCCGCGGCCCGCCTCACCGTGGGCCTCGGCGTCAGCGTGCACTCGCTCGCCTGCCACGCCCTGGCCAACTACGGCACCAAGGAGCAGCAGGCCGCGCACCTGCCCGCGATGCTGGGCGGCGGGCTTCTCGGTGCGTACTGCCTGTCCGAGCCGTCCTCCGGCTCGGACGCCGCGTCGCTGCGTACGAAGGCCGTGCGCGACGGCGACGACTGGGTCATCACCGGCACCAAGGCCTGGATCACGCATGGCGGGGTCGCCGACTTCTACACCGTGCTCGCCCGCTCCGGCGGGGAAGGCGCCCGTGGCATCACGGCCTTCCTGGTGCCGGGCGACGCCGAGGGGCTGAGCGCCGCCGCGCCCGAGAAGAAGATGGGCATGAAGGGCTCGCCCACCGCCCAACTGCACTTCGACGGCGTGCGCGTCCCGGACTCCCGCCGGATCGGGGACGAGGGGCAGGGCTTCGCGATCGCGCTGTCGGCGCTGGACTCGGGGCGACTCGGCATCGCCGCATGCGCCATCGGCGTCGCCCAGGCCGCGTTCGACGAGGCCCTCGCGTACGCCACGACCAGGCAGCAGTTCGGTCACCCCATCGCGGACTTCCAGGGCCTGCGCTTCATGCTCGCCGACATGGCGACGAAGATCGAGGCGGGCCGTGCGCTGTATCTGGCCGCCGCGCGGCTGCGGGACGCGGGCCGGCCGTTCTCCCAGCAGGCGGCCATGGCGAAGCTGTTCTGCACGGACGCCGCGATGCGGGTGACGACGGACGCCGTGCAGGTCCTGGGCGGGTACGGCTACACGGCGGACTTCCCGGTCGAGCGGCTGATGCGCGAGGCGAAGGTGCTGCAGATCGTCGAGGGCACCAATCAGATCCAGCGCATGGTCATCGCCCGTCACCTCGCTGGGCCAGAGTCCCGCTGACCCAGCTGGTCCGCCCGTTCCACACCGGCGCCGCCGTGAGCCTGTTCCACTCCTGGTCACGGCGGCCCGGCAGGGTGCGTCCCGCGCTCGCCCAGCGGCGCAGCAGGTCGCGGTAGATGGGCGGATCGGCCGAATGGGGAACCGATTCTTCTTGGCGTGACATCGTCAGCCGGCGGCGGCCCGAGCCGCCCGGGGGGTACTGCGGGGTCATGCCCGTCCAAACGCCCGTCGGCCGCGCGGGGTCACCGCCGGTCCGATTCGGGCCCCTGTTCGCACCGTACCCGTCGACGCGTCCGGGTGCGCCGATGACCTCGGCCGGGTCCCGCCCGTCTCCGGCGCGTCGAGCGGGTGGTCCGGCGTGTCGTGGGACCGGCCGGCCGCCCTGGCCGAACCGGCCGCCGGGCGTCGCCGCGGTGACACGAGTATGGCCCTCCACAGGGTTTCTGACGTACCGTCATATCCCCTGTCGACCAGGAGGCCGCCGTGTCCCAGGACCGTCCCGTCGCGCTCGACGAGTACCCGATCCATCAGGCCCCGCTCTCGATGAAGCACGTCGTCACCGGCGACCGGAACGCCTACGACCGCTGCATCTTCCATGTGCTCGACCACCAGGGCCGCGCTCTGCTCATCGCCGGGCTCGGGGTCTATCCCAACGCCGGCGTCATCGACGCGTACGCCACTCTCCGGATCGGCGACCGGCTGCACGCCGTGCGCGCCTCCGACGCGCTCGGGGACGACCGGATGCGCCTCGCCGTCGGGCCGCTGCGCATCACCGTCGAGGAGCCGCTGCGCCGGATCCGGCTGAGCTGCGAGGCCGATCCGGCGGACCCGGAGGCGCTCTCGTTCGACGTCGTGTGGCAGGCCGGCTTTCCCGCCGTCTGGGAACCCCACCATGTGCAGCGCCGCGGGGAGCGGCTCACGCTCGAAGGGCGGCGCTTCGTCCAGGCCGGTCACTGCACGGGCATCATCCGGGCCGCCGGCGAGGAGACAGCCGTCACGGCAGGGGAGTGGACCGGCACCCGTGACCGCAGCTGGGGAGTGCGGCCCATACCGGGGGAGGAAGCCGGCCGCGCGGCCGAACTCCGCCCGGAGGGCTTCCACTGGCTCTGGATTCCCGTCCGCTTCGACGACCGGTTCCTGATGGTCATCGCCCAGGAGGACGCCGACGGCTACCGCACGCTCAACGAGGCGGTCCTCGTGCGCGACGGCGAACGCGACGTACAACTGGGCTGGCCCCGGACCGACATCACCTACCGCCGCGGCACCCGCCACCCCGAACGCGCGGTCGTCCACCTCACCGGCCCGGACCGCAAGCCCCTCGAACTCGGCGTCGACATCCTCTGCTCGTCCCCGCTCGCCGTCGGCGCCGGCTATCCGCCCGCCACCGACTGGCAGCACGGCAGCTGGCAGGGCCGCGGCTGGACCGACCGGCGCAGTTACGACCTGTCCGACCCGGCCGCCCACCCCATGGCGGCCTTCGGCGTCACCGACCACGCCGCCCGCTTCACCCTCGAAGGCCGGACCGGCTACGGGATCTTCGAGCACGGCAGCTTCGGCCGCCACGACCCCAGCGGCTTCACCGGCTACGACTCCGTTGCCTGACCGGCGCCGTCCAGAGCCCGCCCACCCGCGAGGAGCACCGCCATGGCCACCGCACCGCGCCCCCGCACCACCACCCGCGAGCCCGGCGCGCTCGCGCAACGGCTGACCGCCTGGCTGGGCACCCGGCTGCCCGGCGCGCAGGTCACCGGCGTACGCGTCCCCGAGTCCAACGGCATGTCCAGCGAGACGCTGCTCTTCGACATCGACCACCCCGAACCGCCCCTGCGCGCCTGTGCGTTGCGCCTCGCCGCGGACCCCGACGCGTACACGGTCTTCCCCGTCTACGATCTCCGCCGGCAGTACGAGACGATGCGCGACGTCGCCCGGCACACCGACCTTCCCGTGCCGCGCGTGCTCTGGCTGGAGGAGGACCCGGCGCACCTGGGCGCGCCCTTCTTCGTCATGGAGCGCGTCGAGGGCCGCGTCCCGCCGGACGTCATGCCCTATACGTACGAGGGGAATTGGCTGCACTCCGCGACCGACGCCGAGCGCGCCGCGCTGGAGGAGTCCACGGTCTCCCTCATCGCCCGTCTCCACGACCAGTACCCGGCCGAAGCCGCCGGGGGCAGCGCGCTGCGGCGCCATGTGGAGGCCCAACGCGACTACTACGCCTGGGTGGTGGACGGACTGCCGCGCTCACCGCTCATCGAGAGCGCCTTCGACTGGCTGGAGGCGCACTGGCCCGCCGACGAGGGCCCCGCCGTACTCAACTGGGGCGACGCCCGCATCGGCAACATCATCTACGACGGCTTCGAACCCGCCGCCGTACTCGACTGGGAGATGGCGGCACTCGCGCCGCGTGAGGTCGACCTCGGCTGGGCGGTCTACCTGCACCGGTTCTTCCAGGACCTGACCGTCAGCTTCGGGCAGCCGGGACTGCCGGACTTCCTGCGCCGGGACCGCATCGAGCGCCGGTACGCCGAACTGACCGGGCACACACCGCGCGACATGGAATTCCACACCCTCTACGCGGCCCTGCGGCACGCCGTGGTGATGCTGCGCGTGGCATACCGCCAGGTGCACTTCAAAGAGGTGGAGGTACCGGAGAACCCGGACCGGATGATCCTGCACCACGACAGCCTCGCCGCCATGGTGCAGGGAACGTACTGGTAGGACCCGGCCGTTCGGAGCGGCTCAGGCCGCCCGTCGCATCGGGGGCACCTTGATGGGCTGCGAGCCCGGACCGCCGACGTGCGAGAAGGGCTGCGTCCGCCAGTCGAGCCCCTGAGGGAGCGTCAACAGCAGTGCGGTGTCCTGTTCCTGGACATCAAGCGATTCGTCGGCGGGGCGCGCCTCAGCGGCCGGCCGGCCGGTCCCCGCGCAGACCGAGAGGACGAACGGGTTCCACGGCGTGGGGCACAGCGCGTGCTCCGGCAGGCTGTCCTCGTCGGCGAGCAGCGCGATCGGCTGCGCGCAGTCCGGGCAGATCACCCGGTACATCTCGAATGTGTCGTAGAAGTCCTGCTCGTCGTCCTCCTGGGGACTGACGGAAGCCGTGCCCTCAGCGGGCGCGGGTTCGGTATGTCCGGTGTGCTTCACAATCTGCATGGAGATTCTCCCCCTCGGTTGGGCCGACCAGGCACTTACGGCCTCGACCACACCAAGCACTTCCCTGCGGGCTCCGAAGGTAACCGTGAGGTCTCGACGGACACGGCGACAGCGCTGTGGCGTTCGTCACATGCCCGCCGCAGATGCCTGTCCGGAGGGTGGCCGACTGTGCCGGAAGTGACCTGGGGCAATAGGTTGACCGCATGGAGGAGCTGGATCGTCAGATCGTCGAGTTGCTCGTCAAGGACGGGCGCATGAGCTACACCGACCTGGGCAAGGCCACCGGCCTGTCCACCTCGGCGGTGCATCAGCGCGTGCGACGGCTCGAGCAGCGCGGCGTCATCCGGGGATACGCCGCCGTCGTGGACCCCGAAGAGGTCGGCCTGCCTCTCACCGCGTTCATCTCGGTGAAACCCTTCGACCCCAGCGCCCCGGACGACATCGCCGAGCGGCTGTCCGGCGTGTCCGAGATCGAGGCCTGTCACAGCGTCGCCGGCGACGAGAACTACATCCTCAAGGTCCGTGTCGGCACTCCCCTGGAGCTGGAGGAACTACTGAGCCAGATCCGCTCGCTGGCCGGTGTCTCGACGCGTACCACCGTGGTCCTCTCCACGCCGTACGAGGCGAGGCCTCCGCGTATCTAGTGCTGCGACCGGAAAGGTTCACCGGCTCGCGACGCCCGGCACGGCACCTCGCTGCGGTGTCGGAGTCACCCGAGTACGCCCAGTACGAGGGCGATCCTCCGCCTTGCGACGCACCGCACCGGACGCCGCGAGCTACCCGGCAAACCTTTCCGGTCACAGCACTAGGTCGTCATGTCGAAGTCCCGTCCGCCCGCCCGTCGGGCGGACGACGCTCCTTCGAAGACACTCCCTAGGCTGTCTCCATGAGTGAGAGCGTGCCTCAGGCCCAACACCGCACCGTGCTGCTGCGTGGTGGAGACGTCCACAGTCCTGCCGACCCGTTCGCGACCGCCATGGTCGTCGAGCGCGGGCATGTCGCCTGGGTCGGCTCCGAGGGGGCTGCGGACGCCTTCGCCTCCGGGGTGGACGAGGTCATCGACCTGGACGGCGCACTGGTCACCCCCGCGTTCGTCGACGCGCATGTGCACACCACCGCGACCGGGCTCGCCCTCACCGGCCTCGATCTGTCCGGCGCCGCCTCGCTCGCCGAGGCGGCCGAGCGCGTCCGGGCGTATGCGGCGGCCCGGCCCGCCGACCGGATCCTGATCGGCCACGGCTGGGACGCGTCCCGCTGGCCCGAGCGGCGGCCGATGAGCCGGGACGAACTGGACGAGCTCACCGGCGGCCGCCCGCTCTATCTCACCCGGATCGACGTCCACTCGGCCGTCGTCACCACCGCCCTGCTCGACCAGGTGCCCGGCATCCGCGGCATGTCCGGTTTCCGCGACGGTGAGCCGCTCACCGGGGACGCCCACCACGCGGTGCGGTCCGCGGCGTACGCCGCCGTGTCGCCGGAGCAGCGGACCGGGGCCCAGCGCGCCGCGCTGCGCCACGCCGCCTCCCTGGGCATCGGCACCGTCCACGAGTGCGGTGGCCCCGACATCTCCTCCGAGGACGACTTCACGGGCCTGCTCAAGACCGCGGCCGACGAGCCCGGCCCGCGTGTCGTCGGCTACTGGGCCGACACGGACGTGGAGCGGGCGCGGGCCCTCGGCGCCGCCGGCGCCGCCGGGGATCTCTTCGCCGACGGCTCGCTCGGCTCGCACACGGCCTGCCTCCACGAGCCGTACGCGGACGCCGCGCACTCCGGTGTCGCCCATCTCGACGCGGCCGCCGTCGCCGCGCACGTCACGGCCTGCACGGAGGCCGGACTCCAGGCCGGCTTCCACGCCATCGGCGACCACGCGATCACCAACGTCGTCGAAGGCATGAGAGCCGCCGCGTCCGCCCTGGGTCTCGCCCGCGTCCGGGCCGCCCGCCACCGCGTCGAGCACGCCGAGATGCTCACCCCGGAGACCGTCGCCGCCTTCGCCGAGTACGGCCTCACCGCCTCCGTCCAGCCCGCCTTCGACGCGGCCTGGGGCGGCGACACCGGCATGTACGCCCAGCGCCTGGGCATCGAGCGCGCCCGCACTCTCAATCCGTACGCCGCGCTGCTGCGCGCCGGGGTCCCGCTGGCCTTCGGTTCGGACAGCCCGGTCACCCCGCTGGACCCCTGGGGCACCGTCCGCGCCGCCGCCTTCCACCGCACCCCCGAGCACCGGGTGTCGGTGCGCGCCGCCTTCACCGCCCACACCCGGGGCGGCTGGCGGGCGACCGGACGGGACGACGCGGGCACCCTGCTACCCGGCGCACCCGCCGACTACGCGATCTGGCGCACCGACGAACTCGTCGTCCAGGCCCCCGACGACCGGGTCGCCCGCTGGTCGACCGACCCCCGCTCCGGCACCCCTGGCCTGCCCGATCTCACCCCCGGCAGGGCGCTCCCGGTGTGCCTGCGGACGGTGGTCTTCGGACAAACGGTCTACGTTCGACCGAACGAGTGACATCGGGACAATTCGCACCGTCAGCGACTGCTCCATGTGCTCCGTCGCGACCTGCGGATCTTCGTCGGTGACCAGCCGATTCGGTCAATCGCCGCAGATCGCACGACTGTTGACAGAGTGCGCCCGCAGGCCGGTAGGTTCGGCCGAGTCCACCACGGGACGTCCGGCCGGTCGAACCTCCACGCAGTCGTCGAACGCCGCTGGGTCATGGGGTGGTGCGCCGCACCGGCGCATCACCACTGGGAGCCAGGTTCAGCGCCCGCGCCTCGGGGGCGAGGGAAGGTTTCGGCCGGGTGGCAGGTGTGACCCGGGTGGGGCCCGGCGTTCAGTAGACAACGGCTTTCGGTCGACTCGCAGCCAGCGGATCCCGGGCCGGCCCGAAGGACGCCGGGCCCTGATCCGTTCTGCCGCCGTTGAGCGCACATGCCGTGCCCACAGTCCGTGCCGCCGCAGCTCCGCGAACAGCGCTCGCTATGGTGGGTCTCTGCGTACGGACGTTAAGGGGCAGCAGTGAACGACGGCGGTCAGAGGCGATACGGCCCGCTCGGCAGAGCCTTGGTGATCATCCCGACCTACAACGAGGCGGAGAACATCAAGCCGATCGTCTCCCGGGTGCGCTCCGCCGTACCGGAGGCGGACATTCTGGTCGCCGACGACAACAGCCCCGACGGCACCGGCAAGATCGCCGACGAGCTCGCCTCCGAGGACAGTCAGGTCCACGTCCTGCACCGCAAGGGCAAGGAGGGCCTCGGCGCGGCCTATCTCGCGGGCTTCCGCTGGGGGATCGAGAACGGCTACGGAGTCCTCGTCGAGATGGACGCCGACGGCTCCCACCAGCCCGAGGAACTGCCCCGGCTGCTCACCGCGCTCAAGGGCGCGGACCTCGTGCTCGGCTCCCGGTGGGTCCCCGGCGGCCGGATCGTGAACTGGCCCAAGTCCCGGGAGTTCATCTCCCGCGGTGGCAGCCTCTACTCGCGCGTGCTGCTCGACGTCCCGATCCGCGACGTCACCGGCGGCTTCCGGGCCTTCCGCAAGGAGACCCTGGAAGGACTCGGCCTGGACGACGTGGCTTCCGCCGGCTACTGCTTCCAGGTCGACCTGGCCCGCCGCGCCGTCGGTGCCGGCTTCCATGTCGTGGAGGTCCCGATCACCTTCGTCGAGCGCGTGCGGGGCGACTCCAAGATGAGCCGGGACATCCTCGTCGAGGCACTGTGGCGGGTCACCGCCTGGGGCATCGCCGGCCGGGCCGGCAAGATCCTCGGGCGCAAGCGCTCCTGACCGGCCTTCTCCCGGTCCCGCGTTCTTACTGATCCCGCCTTTACGACACTCCGGCGGACGCCCAGGCACACTGGGGGCATGACGACCGGCGCAACGACACCGACCGCCCCGAGGCGCTCACGCGCCCGCACCTTCCTTCCCCTTGGCGTCGCCGCCTGGCTGGTGCTGGAGATCTGGCTGCTGACCGTTGTGGCCGGTGCGGCCGGCGGACTCACCGTCCTCGCCCTGCTCGTCGGCGGTGGCGTGCTCGGCGCCGTGGTCATCAAGCGGGCCGGCCGCCGGGCGTTCCGCAGCCTCAGCGAGACCCTCCAGCAGCAGCAGTCGGGCTTCGCGTCCACGGCTGCCGCCGCCGACCGTTCCAGCACCGGCAACGGCTTCCTCATGCTCGCCGGGCTGCTGCTCATGCTGCCGGGCCTGATCTCCGACGCGGCGGGCCTCCTGCTGCTCCTCCCGCCGGTCCGCACGGCGGCCGGCCGGTACACGGAGAAGTCCCTGGACCGGCGGATGCGGCAGGCCGCTCCCGGTTCCCTCGGCGACGCATTTCGGCAGGCCCGCATTCACCGGCCGGACGGAAAGGTCGTGCAGGGTGAGGTCATCCGCGAGGACGTGCCGGCACCGCCCCGTGCGGATGAGAGCCCGCGCCCTCCGCTGACCTCGTAGTCCCCGTTGTCGGGGTAGTCGCCGTCGTCGGGGTTCCGGTCGTCCGCGTATTCCGGGTCCGCGTCGTCCGGGTCCCCGTCGTCCGCGTAGCCGCGTGAGCGGACTGCGGGCCGGTGGTCGGGCGCCTGCCCGCGGCAGACCCCGCAGCAGACAAAGAGCCGCGGGCTGCGGCACACATGAGGTGTGCGGCAGCCCGCGGCTTCTGCGCTCTATGCGATGTGGTGGTGCGTCGTTACGCGGACTTCCGGCTGTCGCGCGGGTGCACCGCGATGTTCATGGCTCCGGAGCGCAGGACCGCCAGCCGCTCGGCCAGCACCTCCTCGAGCTCCTCGCGAGTGCGCCTCTCCATGAGCATGTCCCAGTGCGTACGCGCAGGCTTGCCCTTCTTCTCCTCGGGGCCATCCCCGTCCACCAGGAGTGCCTGGGCGCCGCACGCCTTGCACTCCCACTCCGGCGGAATCTCCGCCTCTACCGAGAACGGCATCTCGAAACGATGTCCGTTCTGGCATGCGTACTCCACCGCCTGGCGCGGGGCCAGATCGATGCCGCGGTCGGTCTCGTAGCTGGTCACCACGAGGCGCGTGCCGCGAAGAGCTCGCTCACTCATGAATCGTGCCTCCCGGGCTTGTCGCCCACAGGACAGGTGTCGCTGTCGTCGTCATCCGGTCAACGTCCGGTCGGCGGTAAAGATTCCCGTTGCCGGTCATGCGTCGTCGCCCGTCGTGCCGCTGCTTTTCCAGGGTTTGGGTACCCACCAGTGCCCGGTTTGTCACATCTGGCAGAAAGTGTCACCCAGCGTTCTGAGTTCCTCAGCGCGCAGTAACGGTCCGCCTGGCAGGCCAAAGGCGTACACTACCGGCCTTTCACTTCAACGTCTAAATCCGTTCCGGGACGGGGTTCCCCGCAGCGGCCACCGCACGCCGCACCGGAACCCTCGCGAGCAGCACGAACCCTAGCCCGAAGAAGATCACCAACGAGATGATCGCATCCCGGTAGCTGCCCGTCAGCTGGAACGCCAGACCGAACACCAGCGGTCCCAGCCAGCTCAGCCCGCGGTCGCTCATCTCGTACGCCGAGAAGTACTCCGCCTCCTTGCCGCGCGGCACCAGATGCGAGAACAGCGACCGCGACAGGGCCTGGCTGCCGCCCAGCACCAGCCCGATCGCGGCGGCCAGCGCGTAGAACCAGACCGGCTCCCCGGCCGGCAGCAGGAAACCGGCCATGAGGATCAGCGTCCACACGGCGAGCGAACCGAGGATCGTCCGCTTCGCCCCGTGCGACCTGGCCAGCCGCCCCATCCCCAGCGCCCCCGCCACAGCCAGCACCTGCACCAGCAGCACCGCCGTGATCAGCGTGGTCTGATCCAGATCCAGCTCCTCCGAGCCGTACACCGACGCCTGCGAGATCACCGTCTGGACGCCGTCGTTGTAGACGAGATAAGCCAGCAGGAACGACAGCGTCAACGGATGCCGGCGCATGTCCCGCAGGGTCGCCACCAACTGCCGCCAGCCCGCACCGACCCCGCCCTCGGCCGGCTGCGTGCCCTGGCTCGCAGGCACCCGCCGGTCGCGCAGCCGGCGCAGGGGCACGAGCGTGAAGGCGCCCCACCACAGTCCGGCCGAGGCCAGGCAGATGCGGACCGCCTCCGACTCGGAGAGCCCGAAGGAGTCGTGGCCGGTGTAGAGCACCAGATCGAGCACGAGGACGAGCGCGCCCGACGTGTAGCCGAAGGCCCAGCCGCGCGAGGACACCGCGTCCCGTTCCTCGGGCTCGGCGATCTGCGGCAGATACGCGTTGTAGAGGACCATCGACACCGACAGCGACGCATTGGCGACGATCAGCAGGAACGCCCCGAGCAGATAGCGGTCGCCGTCGAGGAGGAACATCGCCGCCGTGGCGCCCGCCCCCAGATACGCCGAGACGGCGAGGAGCGGCTTCTTGCGGCCCGTGCGGTCCGCCACGGCGCCGGCGAGCGGCATCACCAGCACCGCCAGCACCACCGAGACGGAGACCGCGTACGGGAACACCGACCCGGCACGGACCGGAATGCCGAGCGGATGGACGAAGCCGTCCGCGTCCGCCGCGGCCTTCGCCACCGCGGTGAGATAGGGGCCCAGGAAGACCGTCAGCACGCTCGTCGAATAGACCGAGCAGGCGAAATCGTAGAAATACCAGCCGCGTTGCTCGCGCCGGCGATCGGCGTCGTCCGTCCCGGTGGCCCGGTCCGCGGTTTCAGCGGTCACGCCGCGCCCCCCTTGTTCGTCCCCGTGGAGAGACGCGCGACGCTCAGACCGCTCAGACCCAGACTCCCCGGTCGGTCATCACCGTGCGCAGCATCTCCAGATGATCGGTCATGATGCCATCCACCCCGAGGTCCAGGAGAGCGGCCATGCGATCCGCGTCGTTCACGGTCCACACGTGCACCTGAAGCCCGCGTGCGTGCGCCGCACGGACGAAGCGCCGGTCCACCACCCTGATCCCGCTCTGGGACTCCGGGACCTGCACACACACCGCACCCGCGCGCAACGCCGCGGGGATGCCGAGGGAGCGCAGCCGCAGCGCCAGCACCCCGCGCACGCCGTACGAGGTCGCCAGCCGCGGGCCGGCCAGCCGGTGCGCCCGGGCGACCCGGCTCTCCGAGAACGAGCCGATGCACACCCGGTCCCAGGCGGCCGTCCGCCGCACCAGATCCACCAGCGGCTCCAGCGCACCCTCGGCCTTGATGTCCACGTTCCAGCGGACCTCGGGGAACTCCTCCAGCAGGTCCTCGAAGAGGGGGAGCGGCTCCTTGCCCGCCACCCGGGCCTGGCTCACCTCGCTCCAGGGCAGCTCCGCGATCCGGCCGCCGGCGTCCGTCACCCGGTCCAGCGTGGAGTCGTGGAACGCGACGAGCTTCCCGTCGGCGGTGGTGTGCACATCGGTCTCGAAGTAGCGGTAGCCGGTCGCGGCCGCCCGCCGGAAGGCGGCCGCGGTGTTCTCCAGCCCGTCGGCCGTGCCGCCGCGATGGGCGAACGGTATCGGGGTGGGGTGGTCGAGATAGGGGTGCCGGGGGCGCGTCACACGAGTCACGGACGCAGTATCGCCTGCTTCGGTGTCGCCCCGGCGACCACCGTGCTTCCTTCGTCCGCAGCCGGGATGGCGAACACGCGCAGGAACAGCTGTGCCAGCGGGCCG
Organism: Streptomyces sp. NPDC043870; assembly: GCF_056435785.1. Classification (NCBI taxonomy): domain Bacteria; kingdom Bacillati; phylum Actinomycetota; class Actinomycetes; order Kitasatosporales; family Streptomycetaceae; genus Streptomyces; species Streptomyces sp. NPDC043870. Next base: position 47,034 of record NZ_JBWKDT010000001.1, on the reverse strand, counting down.
ATGGCGAGGGCGTAGGCGATGGTGCCCACGCCGACCGCGCCGCCGAGCACGAACCCGGTGGCCACGACCGCCACCTCGATCGCCGTACGGACCAGCCGGATCGAGCGGCCCGTGAGCCGGTGCAGACCCGTCATGAGCCCGTCGCGCGGCCCCGGGCCGAAGCGGGCCGAGATGTAGAGGCCGGTCGCGACACCGTTGAGGACGATCCCGGTGATCATCACCGGGATCTGTGCGGCGGGCCCGTGCACGTCCGGCACGACGGCGAGCGTGCCGTCCATCGCGACACCGACGACGAAGACGTTGGAGACGGTGCCGAGCCCCGGCTTCTGCCGGACAGGGATCCACAACAGCAGGACGACGGCGCCGACGATGATCGAGACCACGCCGATGGTCAGCCCGGTCCGCTCGGCGATGCCCTGGTGCAGCACACCCCAGGGCTCGAGTCCCAGTCCGCCGCGCACGAGCACCGCGGAACTCACTCCGTACAGCGTCAGTCCGACGTAGAGCTGCAGCAGCCGGCGGACGAGACGGCGGCCGGAGGCGCCGGTGGCGATGGACAAAATTCTGCCCCCCAGTGGTGAGAGTGGACTGACTCATGACACTCTGTGGCGGGGAATCCGTTGCCAACCATGGCCAATTCGAGGAAGGTGGACTGACTTCTATGGCCGAGTGGACTTCAGCGGTCGGAGCGGCTCAGCTCGCCCGGCAGCTCAACGCTCAGCAGCCCCGCCCGGCCGGCCCCGGCACGCGCAAGCCGCCCGCCTACCGCGCGCTGGCCGACGGTGTCCGGCTGCTCGTCCTCGAAGGCCGTGTGCCCGTCGCCGCGCGGCTCCCCGCCGAGCGAGAGCTCGCGCTCTCCCTCGCCGTCAGCCGCACGACCGTCGCCGCGGCGTACGAAGCCCTGCGCTCCGAGGGGTTCCTCGAGTCCCGCCGGGGCGCCGGCAGCTGGACCGCCGTGCCCGCCGGGAACCCGCTGCCCGCGCGCGGTCTCGAGCCCCTCCCGCCGGAGTCCCTCGGCTCGATGATCGACCTCGGCTGCGCCGCACTCCCTGCCCCCGAGCCCTGGCTCAGCCGGGGTTTCCATGGAGCCCTGGAGGAGCTGACACCGTACGCACACACCCATGGCGACTACCCGGCGGGCCTGCCCGCGCTGCGTCAGATGCTCGCCGACCGGTACACCGAGCGGGGCATCCCCACGATGCCCGAGCAGATCATGGTGACCACGGGTGCGATGGGTGCCATCGACGCGATCTGCCATCTGTTCGCCGGCCGCGGTGAGCGCATCGCCGTCGAGTCGCCCTCGTACGCCAACATCCTGCAGCTGATGCGGGAGGCCGGGGCGCGGCTCGTGCCCGTGGCGATGGCGCACGGGCTGAAGGGCTGGGACATGGCCCGCTGGCGGCAGGTGCTGCGCGACGCCGCGCCCCGGCTCGCCTATGTCGTCGCCGACTTCCACAACCCCACCGGGGCGCTGGCCGACGAGGACCAGCGGCGGCAGCTCGTCGATGCCGCCCGGTCCGCCGGCACGGTCCTCGTCGTGGACGAGACGATGTCCGAGCTCTGTCTCGACGACGACGTGGAGATGCCGCGGCCCGTCTGTGCCTTCGACCCGGCCGGTTCCACGGTCCTCACGGTCGGCTCGGCCAGCAAGGCCTTCTGGGCGGGTATGCGCATCGGCTGGGTCCGGGCGGCACCGGACGTGATCCGCTCCCTCGTCGCCGCCCGGGCCTACGCAGACCTGGGCACCCCCGTCCTGGAGCAGCTCGGCGTCAACTGGCTGATGCGGACCGGCGGCTGGGACGAGGCGGTGGCGCTGCGCCGCACCCAGGCGCGCCAGAACCGTGACGAACTCGTCGCGGCGCTGCGCAAGGAACTGCCCACCTGGGAGTTCGAGGTACCGGGAGGCGGTCTGACCCTCTGGGTTCGCGCGGGCGGCCTCTCCGGTTCGCGCCTCGCGGAGGTCGGCGAACGTGTCGGTGTGCGCGTCCCCTCGGGCCCTCGGTTCGGCGTGGACGGGGCGTTCGAGGGATACGTACGCCTGCCGTTCACCGTCGGCGGACCGGTCGCGGAGGAGGCGGCGTCCCGCCTGGCGGCGGCGGCCCGGCTGGTGGAGACGGGAGTGACCACGGGCACGGAGGCCCCCCGGACGTTCGTGGCCTGACGGCCGCACCCACTCCTGCCGGGCACCCTCTGCGGCCTGCTTGGGCCGGGCGCCGCGTTCCGCGGCCCGGCTCGGTGGGGCGGGGCGGCGGCGTGCTCACGCCGGGGCCGGTACCGGCCGAGGGTGCGTCAGCCCTCGGCCGGTACCGGTGCCGTGGCCGGTCGCGGGTGGGGGCCAGAGGCCGGCTCCGGGATCGGCTCGGGGACGGGCTCCGGCAGTGCGTCCGCGGCCGCGCGCTCGTCGGGCGTGGTCTGGCGCTCCGGGAGCAGCTCCGTCACCGCCTGCCGGTGGGCCTCGCTCGTCGCGTCGTCGTACGGGTCGGGCGTCGCCGGCACCTGGAGCCGGAGGACCCCGCCCGTCCCCAGCCGTGCGTAGCCCCGCCCGGCCGGGACGTGGGGCGCGGGCGTGGTGTGCGGCGGAGCGCCGAGCACCGTCTCCACCTGGTCGGGCGTGGCCGGGCCCAGCACGACGCGGGCGCGGGTGTGGGTCCGTACCGTCTCGCTCAGGAAGTCCATGCAGTCGAACTGATCGGCCACGATCACCGTGACCTGCGCCGCCCTTCCGTGCCGCAACGGCACCTGGAGCAGCTGCTGAGGGTCGGTCCGCCCGTCGGCGGCCGCGAGATGGCTGAACACGCTGGGCCGGTCGAGCAGGATCCACAGCGGGCGCTTGGTGTCGTCGGGGGCGGGGTGACCGGCCTGCCGGGCCCGGTTCGCGGCGATGAGCCGCCGCTCCGTCTCGTGCGCCGCCCACTCCAGGCTCGCCAGCGCTCCGGCCAGCCCGCATTCCACGGCGAGCACGCCGGCCCGCCCCGTCAGACAGGCGTACTCACCCGTCCCGCTGCCCTCCACGATCAGCACATCCCCGTACGGAAGCGCCTGCAGGGCGATCGAGCGCAGCAGCGTCGTCGTCCCGCTGCCCGGGTGGCCGACGGCCAGCAGATGCGGCTCCGTCGAGCGGGGTCCGGTGCGCCACATCACGGGCGGCGCGTCCTGCACACGGCCGCCGTCGACGACCGGCACGGTGCGCTGGACGGCGCCCGGATCGGTGAAGCCCAGCACCACCTCACCGGGAGTGGTGACGAAGCGCTGGGCGGCGATGGTGGTGGGCAGGGCGGGGAGCACGCTCATCAGGAGCTGGTTGCCCTCCTCGTCCCACTCGAAGTGGTACTCGCGCCCCCGGCCGGACTTGGTGTGCAGCAGCTGCTCGATGCGGGCGCGCGCCTCCGCCTCGCTGTCGGTGAAGTAGGCCGGGTAGCTCACCCGCAGCCGGGTCAGCCGGCCGTCGCCGTCGAACTCGTGGTCACTGAACGCCTTGGCCCACTCCCCGCCGTGGGTGAACAGCGGACTCGGGTCCTCCGGGACGGAGAAGTACGGGACGAGCGCCTCGTAGAGCGCCCGCAGCCGCTTCAGCTCCGCCTCGTCGGGCCCGGTCCGCACCGGCGTACGTTCGCGCCCCGTCCACGCCGCCAGCCCCATCACCGTGATCAGGCCGAGCAGTGGCCCGTACGGGACGAGGGTGACCAGCAGCACACCGGCTGCCGCCAGGAACAGCGTGGGGCCACGCCGTTCCTTGGGTGTGTCGGCCCATTTGCGCCGTCCTGCGGCGGTCAGCCGCCGCAGACCGCGGCTGATCGTGATGAGCGGATGGAGGACGTCGGTGGCGCTGTCGGCGGCTGTCCGCGCGAGCTCTCGGCTGCGTGCGATCCGGTCGGTGCCGCTGCTCGGAATGCGGGGGAGTGGTCGCCGGGCCACGTGGTTCTCCTGCTCCTGGAGTTGTTGAAGGGGGCGCGCGGGGAGGTCAGAACTTGATCCCGCCCAAGAGGCTGGCGAGGCTCGCGCCTCCCGCTGTGATGCTCGGGGCGATGGCTGTGCCCGCGAGATAGAAGCCGAAGAGTGCGGAGACCAGCGCGTGCGACGCCTTCAGCCCGTCCTTCTTGAAGAACAGAAAGACGATGATTCCGAGCAGCACGACGCCTGACATGGACAGGATCATGAGGAGTTCTCCTGGTTGAGGGGACAGTCACCATGAGTTCTTCCATGCTCACAGGAGGTATCTATGCGATAAAAGGTGCATTCAGGTGAAAAATTGGTCTTTTCACTTGACTGGCGGATGCCGGATCGTTGCCCCGGGCGCGTTGATCTTGGCCGTGCTTCGTCCACGATCTTTGCCACGGCCGGGCGGGGTCATGTCCGCGACCGGGCAGTACCCTGTCGGTTCACTCGTACGGGGCCGCTCCACCCGTACTCAGCACCAGGTCAACGCAGTGAAAGGCGGTCCGCCCCATGAGTGAAACCCCGGATCCTGAGGTGGTCGAGCTGGCGTCCAAGATCTTCGATCTGGCGCGTCAGGGAGACGCCGAGACCCTCGCCGCCTACGTGGACGGCGGGGTTCCGGCAAACCTCACCAATGACAAGGGCGACTCCCTCGTGATGCTCGCCGCCTACCACGGCCACGCCCCGGCCGTGACGGCCCTCCTCGCCCGCGGAGCCGACGCGGACCGCGCCAACGACCGCGGCCAGACCCCGCTCGCCGGGGCCGTCTTCAAGGGCGAGGGTGCGGTGATCCGCGCCCTGCTGGACGGCGGAGCCGATCCGGAAGCAGGAACTCCGTCCGCCGTGGATACTGCGCGGATGTTTGGGAAGGCAGACCTCCTGGAGCTGTTCGGCGCCCAGTGAACGGGTGTTGAACACCAGGTGAGAGCGGCGCCGTAAATGTGGTCGCGGTGACGAAATGGCTGGGTCATCATGACGTCGGGCCCGCAAGGGGCCACCGACGAGAGGCAGAGGAAGATGGACTTCATCAGGCGGAAGACGACGGGCAGCCGATCATGTTGCTGCGCGGCCTAGGCGAACACACCCCCGGTTGCGTCGACAGCTTGATGTGAGGCACTTTCCATGTTCGAACCACTCATAGCGCCGAGCGGCACCCTGCTCGGCCTGCTGCAGAGGGGACGCGGCGACGGCACGCTGCACGCGCTCGCCGCACCCCGCGCCGAAGCCCTCGCGGCCCTCAACCACTGCGTGCTGAGCGACCCCCGCCACGACTGGCAGGTCGAGAACCGCTCCCTCTACTACGCACGCCTCTACCTGGATCTGGGCGGCGGCCTTGAAGAGATCGAGGCCCACCTCTTCAGCGCCGAGGACCACTTCGACTCCGACGACGCACGGACCGGGCTCGCGCTCTCCGTGCTCGGCCACCTCGCCTCGTACGGACGCGACGACGCCCTCAATCTGCTGCGCCGGTACGCCGCGGCGGGCTCGAACTGGGCCTGGGCCCTCGACGAGCTCGCGCTGCGCGACGACGACTCAGGGCTGCGCTCGCTCGCGGGACCCGTCCTCGGCCGCTTCCCGGCCACCCCGGAGGGCGATGCCGAGCTGGCCGCCGCCGTACGGGACGCGTTCGAGCCCAGGCCCTGGCGGCTGTGGGCCGAGGACCGGCGGGACGCGGTCGGAGCCCGCGTGCGCGCCGCCCAGGAGCGCGGCTCCTTCGACCGCTGGCAGCGACAGCTGAGCCCGAGCGGGCCCCGTCCCGGCTGGAGCGTCCAGGCCGTCCTCGAGTGGGCCCAGCACGGACTGGAGCGCGGCAACGCACTGCATGTGCCGGCCGCGCGCTGCCTCGGCGCGGTTGCCGGACCAGGCGACCGTCAGACGATCATCGAGGCGGCGCGCAGCGGTCCCGACGGCGCGCGCTGCGCCGCTCTGCACTATCTGGCCGAAGCGCGGGATCCCGTCGTGCTCGACCTCATCGAGGCCGCGGCGCTCGACCCGTCCCGTGCGGTCGCCGAGGCCGCCGTCTGCGCGTTCGAGCGGATGTGCGGCGACGCCGCCGTCGACCGGGCGCGCGGCTGGGTCCACCGCCCCGACGCGCTCGGTGCCTCCGCGGCCGGCGTCCTCGCCTGCCGCGGCGGCGCCGAGGACGCCGAGCTGGTCCTCGGCGCCCTGCGCGAGACCGTCCGCGCCGAAGGGCCCGACGCACCGTTGCTGTGGACGCTCGTCGACGGCACCGGCCGGCTCGGCATCGCCTGCGCGGCCCCCGTTCTGCGCCACGTCTACCGCGAGACTACGTCCTCGCAACTGCGCGGCCGCACGGCCCGCGCGCTCGCCACGACCGACCCCTCCTTCGCCACCGGCTTCGCCGTCGAATGTCTCTGGGACTGCGAGGAGACCACGAGAGAAGTCGCCGCTCTGCACGCCGAGACCGGCGACGCGCGTGTGGCGGAACGACTGCGCCGCCTCGCCGCCGACCCGGCCGAGGAGGCCGAGGTCCAGACGGCGGTCCGCAGCCGCATAGTGCCGGACGGGCCTCCGGTCTGACGCATCCCCTGCCCTGACCCGCCCCCGCTCCGGCATGTGCTGCCGCACTGACGCATGCGCCCTGCCCCGACGCGCGCACGGCCCCGGCGCGCGCTGTGACGACCGAGCACCGGGGCCGCCCCGCACACGTGGCCCGAATCGTCGTCGCCGAGTGGCCGAAAGGGGCACGTCGGGGCATCGCGGGGCAGGTCCGTACGGCTGTCGGCGGGGCGTGGTCCAAACGCTCATGGGACGTTTCACGGGCGGAAAGATCCACGTTGGCCGGACCACCCCCGGCGCGACGAGAACACCCATATGCGTGTCGTCATCGTCACCGAATCCTTCCCGCCAGACGTCAATGGTGTGGCGCACTGCGCCCTGCAGACCGCCCGGCACCTCGCCGCGCGCGGTCATGATCCGCTCGTCATCGCCCCGACCGTGGCCGGGCCCGACATCGAAGCACCGTGCCCCGTCGTACGCGTGCCGTCCCTGCCGCTGCCCGGCTATCCACAGGTCCGCGTGGCCCTGCCCAGCCGGCGGCTGGCCGCGGCGCTCACCGCCCACCGGGCCGATGTCGTCCACCTCGCCAGCCCGTTCGTGCTCGGGGTGCGCGGGATGGGAGCCGCGGCGAAGCTCGGACTCCCCGCCGTCGCCGTCTACCAGACCGACCTCGCCGGTTACGCCCGTACGTACATGGGCGCGGGCGAGGGCACGGCGTGGCGACGCATCCGTACCGTGCACACCGCCGCCGATCGGACCCTCGCGCCGTCCAGCGCCGCCGTGCGGGATCTCGAGGAGCACGGGGTGCCCCGGGTGCGGCTGTGGCCGCGTGGGGTCGACACCGAACGGTTCCGGCCCGAGCTGAGGGACGAGGCGCTCCGCCGCGAGCTCGCCCCGAACGGCGAGACGATCGTCGGATACGTCGGCCGGCTGGCGCCCGAGAAGTGCGTCGAGCTGCTCGCCGGGGCGTGCGAGCTCCCGGGCGTACGGGTCGTGGTCGTCGGCGACGGTCCGAGCGGCACGTCGCTGCGGGGCGCACTCCCCGGCGCCGTGTTCCTCGGCCGCCGCACCGGCGACGACCTCGCCCGGATCTTCGCCTCGCTCGACGTCTTCGCGCACACCGGGCCGTACGAGACGTTCTGCCAGACCGTGCAGGAGGCCATGGCCAGCGGTCTGCCGGTCATCGCGCCCGCGGCCGGCGGGCCCCTGGACCTCGTCGACCACGGCCGCACCGGGCTGCTCGTCCCGCCGCACGACGTGCGCGAGGTGCGGGACGCGGTGGCGGCGCTCGTGGCGGACCCGGCGCGCCGGGAGGCGTACGGGCAGGCCGGGCGGGCCACGGTGGAGGGCCGGACCTGGGCGGCCGTCGGCGATCAGCTGCTCGGCCACTACGCCGAGGTGCTCCGGGACCGTACGGCGGTGGCGGCATGAGCGGGCTGCGGATCGTCCGGCTGGCGAACTTCGTGACGCCCGCGTCCGGGGGCCTGCGCACGGCCCTGAGAGAGCTGGGCCGCGGCTATCTGGCGGCCGGGCACGAGCCGGTACTCATCGTGCCCGGTGACGTGGAAAGCGACGAGATGACCTCCCAGGGGCGGGTCGTCACCATCCCCGGGCCGGTCCTGCCGGGCACCGGCGGCTACCGCGTCCTGGCCGGCCGCACCCGGCTGCAGGAGCTCCTCGAGGAGATCGCACCCGACCGCTTGGAGGTCTCCGACCGCACCACGCTGCGGTGGACCGGAGAGTGGGCGCGCCGCCGCCGGATCCCCTCGGTGATGGTGTCCCACGAGACGGCGGACGGCGTGCTGCGCACCTGGGGCGTACCGGGCGCACTCGCCGAGCGCACCGCGGACCGGCTCAACCGGCGGAGCGCCTGGTCGTACTCGCGGATCGTGTGCACGACGGAGTGGGCGGAACGGGAGTTCATACGCATCGGCGCGAGCAATGTGCTCCGGGCGCCGCTCGGCGTCGAGCTCGAACGCTGCCGCCCCGGCCGGCGCAGCAAGGTGCTGCGCGCCCGCTACGCCGAAGGCGCCGAGGTCCTGCTGCTGCTCTGCTCCCGGCTGTCCGTGGAGAAGCGTCCGGGCATGGCGCTCGACGCGCTCGCCACGCTGCGCGAGAGCGGGGTGCGGGCGACGCTGGTCGTCGCAGGAGAGGGCCCGATGCGGAGCGGGCTGACCCGGCGGGCGCAGGACGCGAGGCTGCCGGTCCACTTCCTCGGTCATGTCGCCGACCGCGAAGCCCTCGCGGACCTGCAGGCGGCCGCGGACATCTGCCTGGCGCCCGGGCCCGCGGAGACCTTCGGGCTGTCCGCCCTGGAGGCCCTCGCCTGCGGCACCCCGGTCGTGGCCAGTGCCTCCTCGGCGCTCCCGGAGGTCATCGGCGACGCGGGCATCGCGGCGCTCGACACCCCGGAGGCGTTCGCCGACGCGGTGCGGGAACTCGTCGCCCGCCCCGAAGCGGCCCGCCGCGCCGCGGCCCGCGCCCGCGCGGAGCTCTTCAGCTGGGACCGCGCGGTAGCGGCCTTCCTCTCCGCCCACGACGCCCCCATCCGCGTTCCGGGCCACCCGGAGGTAGCGGCATGAGCACGCCTCTGAGCCCCCCGGGCCCCGCGCCCGACTCCATTGCCGCGCTCGCTCCCGCGTTCCCGGCCGGCGGCGGGTCGCGGAACGACTCCGCGCCGCCCCGGTCGCCGGCCGCGCTCGGCTCCGTGCCCGCCGGTGCCGCGCTCGGTTCCGTGCCCGCCGGTGCCGCGATCCCGGCCGGTGGCGGGTCGGTGAACGATTCGGCGCCGGTCCGGCCCGTGGCCGAGCTCGTCGGCGTACCGGCAAAGGCGCCCGCGGCGGCTGGGCACGGCGCGGCCGTGGCGATGCTGCCCTGCGCGAGAGCAGGGGCCGGGGCCGTGAGTGCCGCGACGCCGGTCGAGCCGACCATGGCGGGTGTGCCGGAGCCGCGGTCCGCCAGGGCCTGTGCACCGGCGAGGCCGGCGGCGCGTGGCGTCGCCCCCGCACGGCCGTTGCGGTTCGCCGCGCTCGGTGACTCCCTCACGGAAGGTGTCGGCGACCGGGTCGACGGCGCCTGGCGGGGCTGGGCCGCGCTGCTCGCCCTGGGTGTCGGCGAGGCCGGCAGACCCGCGGAGTTCCGGAACTTCGCCGTCAGCGGCGCGCTCACCCGCGACGTCGACGAGAAGCAGACCCCCGATGCTGTCGCGTACGGTCCCGACATCGCCGCGGTCGTCGTCGGGGTGAACGACACGCTCCGGCACACCTTCGACATCCACGACCTCGCCGTCCGGCTCAACAAGGTCTGCGCCGCCCTCAGCGAACGCGGCACCCGGCTGCTCACGGCATGCCTGCCCGACCCGGGCGCGATGCTCGGGCTGCCCGCACCGCTCGCCCGGCCGCTCGCCCGTCGGCAGCGGGGCGTCAACGCCGTCGTACACGCCCTGTCCGAGCGGTACGGAGCCCTCCACCTGCACATCGCCGACGCCACCTGGGTCGAGGACCGGACCATGTGGAGCGCGGACCGGCTCCACCCCGGTGAGCGCGGCCACCGCATGATCGCCGCACGCTTCCACGAGCTGCTCACCGCCGACGGGCTCGCCCTCGGCCCGGCGCCCGGGGTCGAACCGACGCAGCCCGCGCCCAGCCGTATCGCGAAGGCGCTCTGGCTGGCCACGGCCGGCACCGGCTGGGTGGCCCGCCGATGCACGGACCTCCTGCCCCAGCTCGTGTGCCTCGCCGGTGCGGAGGTGCGCCACTGGGCCCGCGGTACCGGCGCCTGCCTCGACCTCGTCGCCGAAAACGCCCTCTCCTCCGCGCTCGCCTCGCTCTCTCTCGACCCGCCCCTTGCCAGAATGGGGGAATGAGCGGGCGCTGGGAGTTCTGGATCGACCGTGGCGGGACGTTCACCGACGTCGTCGGCAGACGCCCCGACGGACATCTCGTCACCCGAAAGCTGCTCTCCCACAATCCCGAGCACTACCGCGACGCGGCCGTCGCCGGCATCCGGCTGCTGCTCGGGCTCGGACTCGAGGACACCGTGCCGGCGGACCGGATCGACGTCGTCAAAATGGGCACGACCGTCGCCACCAACGCTCTGCTCGAGCGCCACGGCGAGCCGACCGTCCTCGTCATCACCGAAGGCTTCCGGGACGCGCTGCGCATCGCGTACCAGAACCGCCCCCGTCTCTTCGACCGCCGCATCGTCCTCCCCGAGGCCGTGTACGACCGGGTCATCGAGGTCCCCGAGCGGACCGACGCCCACGGCGAGATCGTCAGGCCGCTGGAACTGGCGCCGGTCACGGAACAGTTGAAGGCGGCCCGCGAAGACGGCTTCCACAGCGTCGCCGTCGTCCTCATGCACGGCTACCGCCACCCCGCCCACGAGTCCGCCGTCGCCGACGCCGCCCGCTCCCTCGGCTTCACCCAGGTGAGCTGCTCGCACGAGGTCAGCCCGCTGATCAAGCTGGTGCCGCGCGGCGACACCACCGTCGTGGACGCGTACCTCTCACCGATTCTGCGCCGGTACGTCGACGAGGTCGCCGGGGAACTCCGCTCCATCCGGCTCATGTTCATGCAGTCCAACGGCGGACTGCGCGAAGCCGCCCACTTCCGGGGCAAGGACGCCGTGCTCTCCGGCCCGGCCGGCGGGGTCGTCGGCATGGCCCGCACCTCGGAGCAGGCCGGCTTCGGCCGGATCATCGGCTTCGACATGGGCGGCACCTCCACCGATGTGTCGCACTACGCGGGGGAGTTCGAGCGGGAGCTCGGCACCCAGGTCGCCGGCGTACGGATGCGCGCGCCGATGATGAACATCCACACCGTCGCCGCCGGGGGCGGCTCGATCCTCCACTTCGACGGCCAGCGCTACCGCGTCGGACCGGACTCGGCGGGCGCCGTACCGGGCCCGGCCTGCTACCGGCGTGGCGGCCCGCTCACCGTCACCGACGCCAATGTCATGCTCGGCCGGGTCCAGCCCGCGCACTTCCCCGCCGTCTTCGGGCCGGACGGCGACCAGCCGCTCGACGCCGACGTCGTACGGGAGCGGTTCGAGCGGCTCGCGGGGGAGGTACGGGACGCCACCGGCACCGCCCGCAGCCCGGAGGAAGTCGCGGCCGGCTTCCTGGAGATCGCCGTCCTCAACATGGCGAACGCCGTCAAGAAGATCTCCGTGCAGCGCGGCCACGACGTCACCCGCTACGCCCTGACCAGCTTCGGCGGCGCCGGCGGCCAGCACGCCTGCGCCGTCGCCGACGCACTCGGCGTCAACACCGTCATCGTGCCGCCGCTCGCCGGCGTGCTCTCCGCGTACGGCATCGGCCTTGCCGACGCGACCGCCATGCGTGAGCAGTCGGTCGAGGCCGAGCTGAACGACGCCACCGTGCGCCGCGTGGAGGACCTGTGCGGCGAACTGGCCGAACGCACCCGCGCGGAGCTCCGTGACGACGCCGTCCCCGACGACGCCATCACCACCCACGCACGCGTGATCATCCGCTACGCCGGTACGGACGCGGGCGTGCCCGTACCCCTCGGCACACTCGACGCGATGCGGGAGGCGTTCGAATCGGCGCACCGGACGCGATACGCGTTCACCATGGACAAGCCGCTCGTCGTGGAGGCGGTCTCGATCGAGGCGGTGGGGACGGCGGGACCCCACGGATCGGTTGTCGTCGAAGAGGCCACTGAGGGCGGTGGGGCCCGGGTGCGGGCGACCGTGGGGATGTTCGTCGACGGCAGCCGCACGGACACACCGCTCTACCGTCGCGAGGATCTGTCCCCGGGCGACACCGTCGAAGGCCCCGCGATCATCGCCGAGGCGGACGCGACGACCGTCGTCGACCCGGGCTGGCAGGCGGCCGTGGGGGACGGCGGGCATCTGCTGCTCACACGCGTACGGCCCAGGCCCGGCCGTTCCGCCGTCGGCACCGATGTCGACCCCGTGCTGTTGGAGGTCTTCAACAACCTCTTCATGGCGATCGCCGAGCAGATGGGCGTGCGCCTGGAGAACACCGCCCACTCCGTCAACATCAAGGAGCGGCTCGACTTCTCCTGCGCCCTCTTCGACGCCGAAGGCAATCTCATCGCCAACGCCCCCCACATCCCCGTCCATCTCGGTTCGATGGGCGAGTCCATCAAGGAGGTGCTGCGCCGCAACGAGGGAAAGCTGCGCCCTGGCGATGTGTACGCCATCAACGACCCGTACCACGGTGGCACCCATCTGCCCGATGTGACCGTGGTGACGCCGGTCTTCGACGACGACGGCGACAGCGGGGGCGGCGGCGACAGCGACGGCGGTGAGCTGCGCTTCCTGGTGGCCTCGCGCGGTCATCACGCCGAGATCGGCGGCATCACGCCGGGCTCGATGCCCGCTTTCAGCCGCACGATCGACGAGGAGGGCGTCCTCTTCGACAACTGGCTCCTCGTACGGGACGGGCGGCTGCGCGAGGCCGAGACGCGTGACCTGCTCACCGGAGCCGCGCACCCGTCCCGGGACCCCGACACCAATCTCGCCGACCTGCGTGCGCAGATCGCCGCCAACGAGAAAGGCATCTCCGAACTCGGCCGCATGGTGGAGGAGTTCGGACTCGATGTCGTTCAGGCTTATATGCAGCACGTACGGAACAACGCCGAGGAGTCCGTGCGCCGCATCGTCGCCGAGCTGAGCGACGGCTCGTACCGCTACGAGACCGACGGCGGCGCGGTCATCGAGGTCGCGATCAGTGTGGACAGGCAGGCCCGCAGCGCCGTCCTCGACTTCACCGGTACGTCGCCGCAGCAGCCCGGCAACTTCAACGCGCCGAAGTCGGTGGTGATGGCGGCCGTGCTGTACGTCTTCCGGACGCTGGTCGCCGACGACATCCCGCTCAACAGCGGCTGCCTGAAGCCGCTGGAGGTGCGCGTGCCGGACGGTTCGATGCTGGCCCCCGCCTACCCCGCCGCGACGGTCGCGGGCAATGTCGAGACCTCGCAGGCCGTCACCGGGGCGCTGTACGCGGCACTCGGGGTGCAGGCGGAGGGCTCCGGCACGATGAACAACGTCACCTTCGGCAACGACCGGGTGCAGTACTACGAGACGGTGGCGAGCGGTTCCGGCGCCGGCGACGGCTTCGACGGCGCGGATGCCGTACAGACCCATATGACCAACTCGCGGCTGACCGACCCGGAGGTGCTGGAGTGGCGCTACCCGGTGCGGGTGGACGCCTTCTCGGTGCGCGACGGCAGCGGGGGAGCGGGTAAGTGGCAGGGCGGGCGCGGTGTCGTGCGGCGGATCCGCTTCCTGGAGCCGATGACGGTGGCCCTGCTCACCGGTCACCGGCGGGTGGAGCCGTACGGGATGGCCGGCGGCGAGGCGGGCGCGCTCGGCGCGAACTCGGTGGAGCGGGCGGACGGCACGGTCGAGGAACTGCAGGGCGTGGACTCGGTCGAGGTCGGCCCCGGCGACGTCCTGGTGGTCCGGACGCCCGGCGGAGGCGGGTACGGGCGGTCCGAGACCTGACGGCTGAGCTGCCAGGCCCGTCCGGCGTTCGAGGACGGCCACACCGGGCGCCTGGTCGAGGGCGGTCGCGCACACCGAGCCCGTCCGGCGTTCGAGGACGGACACACGGTCCACCGTGACGGCCGCGGCGCGCTACCGCCGCACCACAACAAACCGCACCGGCGTCCCCGGCACCGCCTGCGCCGCCCCCGCGAGGTCCGCCTCCCGGACGACCGCGATCACCGGATAGCCGCCGGTCGTCGGGTGATCGGCGAGGAACACGACGGGCAGCCCGTCGGGCGGCACCTGCACCGCGCCCAGGACCATGCCCTCGCTGGGCAGTTCGGTTCGCACGGCCCGCTCCAGCGGCGGGCCCTCGGTGCGCAGTCCTATGCGGTTGCTCGCCACCGACACCCGGTAGGCGCCAGTGGCCAGCGCCCGCAGCGCTGCTTCCGTGAACCAGTCGTCTCGCGGACCCAGCCGTACCCGCAGCACCAGCTCGGACGGCGGACCGGGCCATGGCGAGCCGTCCACCCGCCCGGCCGGACCGGCGGGCGGGCCCAGCGGAAGCACCGTTCCGTCGGCGAGCGGCGACGGCCCGAGACCGGAGAGCAGGTCCGTCGACCGGCTGCCCAGCACCGCATCGGCCGCGATTCCCCCGCCGATCGCCACATAGCTCCGTACGCCGCGCTGCGCCGCGCCCACCTCCAGCAGCGCCCCCGCCGCCACCCGTACCGGTGCGCCCCAGGCAACGGCCCGGCCGTCCACATGCACCGGGCAGGGGGCCCCGCCGACCGCCACGGTCACGGCACAGCGCGGCCGCACCGCACACCCGGTGACCGTGGTCTCCAGCACCGCGGCCGGCTCCGGATTGCCGACGAGCCGGTTGACCAGGCGCAGAGCGTACGGATCCAGGGCGCCCGAGCGGGGTACGCCGAGGTGCGCGTGCCCGGGCCTGCCCAGGTCCTGCACGGTGGTCAGCGCCCCGGCCCGCACGACCGCGAGAGCACGGTCGGTCATCGGCTCTCCCGCGTCGCCGGTACGAAGCGGACCCTGGCTCCCGGGGACAGCAGCGCGGCGGGCTCGCGCGCCGGGTCCCACAGCGTCAGGTCCGTCGTCCCGATCAGCTGCCAGCCGCCGGGGGACGAGCGGGGGTACACGCCCGTGTACGGTCCGGCCAGCGCGACCGAGCCCGCGGGAACGGCCGTCCGGGGCGTGGCCCTGCGGGGTACCGCGAACCGCTCGCCGAGCCCGGTGAGATAGCCGAAGCCGGGCGCGAAGCCGCAGAAGGCGACGTGGAATTCGGCCGCCGAGTGGATCGCCGGCACGTCCTCCCGCGCGACTCCCCACAGTGCCGCGACCTCCGCCAGATCGGGCCCGTCGTAGCGCACCGGAATCCCGATCACGTCCCGGGCGTCCGCCGCGAGCGGCGGTATGTCCCATCCGGGCAGCTCGGACGCCAGTCGCCCGGGCTCGTCGACGCCGTCGAGCAGCACCGTCCGAGCCGCCGGCACGATCTCCCGAACCGGGGGGAGAGTGCCGGCGGCTCGGCGGCGCAGCAGCTCGGCATGGAGCGACTCGGCCTCCTCGCCACTGCCCAGCTCCACCAGCAGAGCCCGGTCACCGACGGGCAGCAGCCTCATACGAAGCCCTCCACGCGGACACCCGCCTCCTCCAGACGCGACCGCACCCGGCGGGCCAGCTCGACGGCTCCGGGCGTGTCACCGTGCAGACAGAGCGAGCGGGCGCGGACGCCGACCGACCGGCCGCAGAGCGAGGTGACGACGCCGAACCTGGCCATGGAGACCGAGCGCTCGACCACTGCGTCCGGGTCGGTGACGACGGCACCCTCCTGCCCCCGTGGCACGAGGGTGCCGTCCGCCGTGTAGGCCCGGTCCGCGAACGCCTCGGTGACGACGGGGAGTCCGGCCTTTTCCGCCCTGGTGTGCAGTTCGGAGCCGGGGAGGCAGAGCAGCGGCAGCCGCTCGCCCGTGAGCATGACGCCCTCGGCGACGGCTTCCGCCTGCTCCTCGTCGTGGACGACGCGGTTGTACAGCGCTCCGTGCGGCTTGACGTACGAGACGCGCGTACCGGCCGCACGGGCGAAGACTTCCAGCGCACCGATCTGGTAAGCGACTTCGGCGGCCAGCTCGGCGGGCGGGACGTCCATCGAGCGGCGGCCGAAACCGGCCAGATCGCGGTAGGAGACCTGGGCGCCGATCCGTACCTTGCGCTCGGCCGCCAGAGCGCAGACCCGCCGCATGGTGGCCGCGTCCCCGGCGTGGAAGCCGCAGGCCACATTGGCGCTGGTGACGACGGAGAGCAGTTGCTCGTCGTCGGTCAGCCGCCAGCGGCCGAAGCCCTCGCCGAGGTCGGCGTTGAGGTCGATCGAAGCCCAGGTCATGGTGGAGGTTCCTTTCACGCGAGCTCGCGGCCGCGTGTCTCCGGCAGCCCGAGCAGTGCCACGACGGCGAGACCGTAGCCGACGGCGCCGAAGACGAGAGCGCCGCCGACGCCCCAGCTGTCGGCCAGGAATCCGACGAGGGTGGGGAAGAAGGCCCCCACCGCGCGGCCGGTGTTGTACGTGAAGCCCTGCCCCGTACCGCGCACCGCCGTCGGATACAGCTCGGCGAGGAACGAGCCGAAGCCGCTGAAGATGGCCGACATGCAGAAGCCGAGCGGGAATCCGAGCACGAGCAGCAGCCCGTCCGCCCCTGACGGAATGTTCGTGTACGCCAGGATGCAGGCGGCCGAGAGCACGGCGAACAGCGCGATGTTCCGCTTGCGGCCCAGCACATCGGTGAGATAACCGCCCGTGAGATAGCCGATGAAGGCCCCGGATATGAGGAGCGTCAGATAGCCGCCGGTACCGACGACCGTGAGTCCCCGCTCGGACTTGAGGAAGGTCGGCACCCAGGTGGCGAGGGTGTAATAGCCGCCCTGGACACCCGTGGAGAGCAGGACCGCGAAGAGCGTCGTGCGCGCCAGATCCTTCCGGAATATGACGGAGAACGAACCCCGTTCGCTGCTCGCGCGGCGCCGCTCCGCCGCCTCCGGCGCGTCCGTCACATTGCGCCGGACGTAGACGACGAGCAGGGCGGGCAGCGCACCGGTCCAGAACATGGCGCGCCATGCTGTGTCGGTGTCGACGAACTGGAACACCAGGGTGTAGACGATGACGGCGAGGGCCCAGCCGGCGGCCCAGGCGCTCTGGACCGCGCCGAGCGTGCGGCCGCGGTGCCTGGCCGTGGCGTACTCGGCGACGAGGATCGCACCGACCGCCCATTCGCCGCCGAAACCGAGGCCCTGGAGGGCCCGGAACACCAGCAGCGTCTCGTAGTTGGGCGCGAAGCCGCAGAGAACGGTGAACAGCGCATAGGTGATCACCGTGATCATCAGTGCCCGGACCCGGCCGATGCGGTCGGCGAGTATCCCGGCGAGCGCACCGCCGACGGCCGAGACGACCAGGGTGACGGTGGTGAGCAGTCCGGTCTGGCCGCTGTCGAGACTGAAGAACGCGGCGATCGCCACCATGCTCAGCGGCAGCGTGAAGAAGTCGTAGGAGTCCAGGGCGTAGCCGCCGAACGCGCCACCGAAAGCCCGGCGGCCGCGTGGGCCGAGCGCCCGGAGCCAGGCGAACGCACCCGTGTCCTCGGGGCGCTCGCCCTGCTTCGGCTGGGTCTGCTGGGTCGTGCTCATCTGCACCTCGCAGAGGGGGAGAGGGCGCGGCTGAGTGGTGCTGCTGAGTGATGCGGTGGTTCTGCTGAGTGACGCTCACCACACCGTAGAGGATTGTTGAACGATCCGACAAGAGTCACGTTGTCTCGTTCTTGCTTCTACGATGGAATCGGACGGCGCCGGCGGGGCCGGCGGTCATGGTGAGCGGAATAGAGGACGCTGTGGGGGCTGCGGGGATGACGGGGGCCGGGCTCGGCGAGCTGGCTGACGACCGCCAGTTGCTGGGCCGTACGAGCACGGCGGAGCGGGTCGCGGACATCCTGCGCACCCGGATCGCGGAGGGCTTCTTCCTTCCCGGGGCGCGGCTCTCGGAGGACAGCATCGGTGGCGCGCTGGGCGTTTCGCGCAACACGCTGCGCGAGGCGTTCCGGCTGCTGACCCACGAGCGGTTGCTGGTCCATCAGCTCAACCGCGGCGTGTTCGTCCGGGTTCTCGCCGTCGAGGACGTCGAGGACATCTACCGCACCCGCCGGCTGGTCGAGTGCGCCGTCGTCCGCGGGCTCGGCGAGCCGCCGTTCACGCTGGACGGTCTGCGCGACGCGGTCATCGGCGGCGAACAAGCGGCACGCGAGGAGAACTGGAAAGGCGTCTCCACCGCCAACATCCATTTCCACCGGGAGCTCGTCGCGCTCGCGCACAGCGTGCGCACCGACGAACTGATGCGGGGCGTCCTCGCCGAACTCCGCCTCGCCTTCCACGTCGTGGACGACCCCCGGGGGCTGCACGAGCCCTATCTCGTACGGAACCGGCAGATTCTGGACGCTCTCAAGGCGGGGGAGCGGGACGGCGCGGAGCAGCTGCTCGCCGACTACCTCGACGACTCCCGCACCCAGCTGGTGCGGGTGTACGCGGGGCTGGTGCCGGACGGGGACGCGGCGGAGCGCTGAGACGCGCAGATGCCGGGCGTGCGTCGGACATGCACCGCCGGGTGTGCGTCGGACACGCGTCGCCGGGCGTGCGTCGGACATGCGCCGCCGGGCGTGCCTCGGACGTGCGCCGCCGTTCGTGCCTCGGCGGCCGGGCAGGCGCCGGACGGACACCAGGCGGGTGTCCGGCGGATGCCGGTCGTGTGCCGGCGCCGGTCGTGCGTCGGAGGGCCTGGCGTGCTCGGGCGGAGGCCGCTCGTGTGCCGGGCGCGGGGTTTCTGCGCCGTTTCGACCGTTGTCAGTGCGAGGACCTAGTCTGTGCACCGTGACTTCGCCTGCCTCGACGGAATTCGTTCCGCCCCAGCTCAGCGCGGGGCCGCGCCCCGCGCAGGGCCCGGCCGCCGACGAAGGGCTCGCGCGGCGGCTCCGCGCGCTCGCGTGCACCGCGCCACTGCACGACCTGGACACCCGCAAGGCGAATCTGGCCGGGGAGTACTCGATCTACGCGATGGCCGAAGTCGCCCTCGCCGCCATCGATCTCGTCACGCTCAACATGGACTTCGACACCGGCGCCGACCATGAGCAGATAGTGGCGAGACTCCTCCCTCGCGTCGCGGCGCAGGCCCCGCAGCGCCCTGCCGCGGAGCATGAGCGGGTGGCCCGCTGGGTGCTGGAGAACCTGATCAACGTCGGCAGTGTCGACCGGGGTTTCCGCGCGGTCTACGGCACTTTCGGGGCTGATGGGGTGTATGTCCGTCGGGACTACGACTTCAAACTCATCGAGGAAGTCCCCGGATACGGCGGCAGCGTGTATCTCCGGACGACCGACGAAGCGGTCAACGTCCTCGTCGGCGCCCTCGACACGGACGTCACCAGCGCGCAGATCGCCGCCGAGGTGAAGCTCGAGGTCCTGATCGCCCGCGGCCGGCTCGCCGACGCGCAGCTCGCCGCCGAGCAGGCCCGCTACCGGACCGTGCAGTACGCGGAGACCCTCCGCCGGACGCTCGAAGCGACCCGCCGCAACGTGCGCGCCGTCGACTGGCTCAATGCCGTGCCCGACATGATCGCCGAGGCGCTCGACCATGTCGCCGACCGCTATCGCCACGAGAACGCGATCCTGACCAACATCCGCAAGGTACGCGACGAGGCCGAGACCGGTTCCGATCCGAAGACGGGCGAGCACAAGCGTCGCGCCGCCGAGCTCGTCGACATAGTCAAGGACTGCATCCGCCGCCACACCCAGCTCCAGTCCCGGCTGCTGGAGGCCGGCCCGCTCTTCCGCGCCGAGCAGGACCGCCAGGCCTTCGCCGCACCTGCCGTCCGCTCCGGGCTGGATCTGTACGGGCAGCTCGTCGCCCCGCTGCTGCCGCTCCCGGTAGAGCGGGCCATACGCGTCACCGACGCCTTCTTCGCCCGTGGCACCGGACTGCGCACGCCTGCCTCGGTCCGTGTCGGTGACCTCGTGGACATGCTGCTGACGCCGCCCGTCGAGCGCGAGCACCTGGGCGCGGAGATGCCCGAGCCCGACCTGATCGCGACTCCGGACGACAGCCGCTTCAGCGAGGAGCAGCTCGCGAGCGCGATGGAGCTGCTCGACCTCGAGCACGACGCCCCGCGCCGCCTCTCCGGCCTCCTCGCCGAGGCCCGCCGCCGCGACCCGGATCTCCCCTACCTGGTCGCCCTCCTCGCGATCCACGCGGCGAGCCCCCCGGTCGGCACGGCGTACCGCCAGGGCGAACAGCGCCTGCTGTTCGCCGTCGACGACGGCACGGAACTGGACGACCCCGAGTTCGGCGGAGCCGACCTGATCGTCGGCACGGCCCTGCTGGACGCGGCGGGCATGGCGGCCGACCGTACGGAGGCGGCGTGAGCTTCTTCTTGGGGGCCGGCGCCCCCAAGCCCCCGCACGCCCTACGGGCGCGTCCTCGAACGCCGGACGGGCTGGAGATTCCAGCCCCGCCGGCGTTCGCGGCGTGGGGTCCGGGTCGGGGCCCCCACGCGGCCGAGCCTCATGGCGACACCGCGGGGAGGGGCGGGGCGGGGCAGCGTCGATATGCGGCTCCGCCGCGTGGGCCCGCCGCAGTCGCCCCCGCCCGACCCGTGCCCCCGCACCACCCCGTGCCACCGCACCACCGCGTAACACCGCACCACCCCACAGAGGAGCAGCAGCCGTGAGCGACCAGCACGCAGAGCACGCCGGGCCCCGGCGTGAGGCGGACGTGCCGCTCGGGCCCCCGTCGGGCCCGATGTCCGCGTCCGCCGGCGTCACGCCCGCGGACGCCGCCGACGCCGCGCGGCTCGTCTCCTTCGGGCTCCAGCCCAAGCTGCTGCCCGCGCGTGACGCCGAGTACGCCGACCTGCTGCGGCGCTACCGGGAAGAGCCCGCGTTCGCGCGGCTCGCCGATGCCGTCGCCACCGGACTCGGCCTCGTCGTCCTCGAAGTGTCGCCGCGCGCCGGCATGGCCGTGACCGCCGGCGAGGACTCGGTCTTCGCCGTTCGCATGGGTGACTACGCGCGTCGTGCGTCCACCGACTCCGCCGACCGCTTCCTGCACGGTCTCGCCCATCTCGCCGTCGCCGCCATGGCGTTCCCGCGTCCCGAAGACCTCGCCGACGACGGCTACATCGGCCGGATCACGGTCAACGGAGTCGACGCGTTCGTACGCCAGGCCTGCCGCCGCCTGGAGGAGCGTGCCGAGGAGCAGGGGGAGAACACCGACCCGGCCTCCGACGCCCCCGGGCTGGAAGCGGCCTGGCGGGTCTACGCCCGCCGCAGCGCGACCGGCGCCACCAAGGACGCCCGGCGCCTCGCCGGCTCCACCACCGGCATCGTCGGCAAGGCCGTCGCCTTCCTCACCGACTCCGGTTTCCTGCAGCGCACCGGCGACGACGCAGGCGGCGCGTACCGCACCACCGCCCGCTACCAGCTGCAGGTCCGCGACATGGCGGGCAGCGCCGCCATGGCCGAACTGCTGGAGCTCGGCGTCGTGCCGGTCACCGACGGCACCGCCACGCTCGTGCCGCCGCCCGATGCTGACGATCTGGAGCTGGCGGCCGACGCCGGTCTCCCCTTCCACGCCTGATCCTGCTGAATTCCTGCCGACCCTGCTGACCCTGCTGACCCTGCTGAACCCTGCCGAACCCTGCTGAGAACGACGAGAGTCCGCCGCCATGTACGAGCTGTCCCGGGTCCGCCTCTACTCCATCGGACCTGCCGGTGCGCGCTACGCCGACACCGTGCTGGACCTGCGCGGAGTCGGCGAGCCCGTGCCCAACCCGGCCCCGATGCAGGCCGAGTTCTTCGAGGAGGAGCCCGTCGGCCCGCCGCGCCGCCCGGCTCCCGCGGGCGTGCTCTTCCTGGAGAACGGCGGCGGCAAGTCCGTCCTGCTCAAGCTGATCTTCTCGGTGATGCTTCCCGGCCACCGCAACACGCTGGGCGGCGCCAGCTCCGGCGTACTGCGCAAGTTCCTGCTCGCCGACGACTGCGGCCACGTCGCCCTGGAGTGGCAGCACACCCTCACCGGGGAACTGGTCGTCGTCGGCAAGGTCAGCGAGTGGCGGGGCCGGCAGGTCTCCAACGACCCCCGGAAGTTCGCCGAGGCCTGGT
Source organism: Streptomyces sp. NPDC043870 (assembly GCF_056435785.1). Lineage (NCBI taxonomy): Bacteria > Bacillati > Actinomycetota > Actinomycetes > Kitasatosporales > Streptomycetaceae > Streptomyces > Streptomyces sp. NPDC043870. The sequence continues at coordinate 24,894 of NZ_JBWKDT010000001.1, read as the reverse complement.
ACTCCTTCCGGCCCGGGCCCGGGCTCAGCCTCGACTCCCTGCCGGTCGCCGAGTCCACCGCCGTCCGCCCGCCCGTCGAAGGCGCGTCCGGCGCGCAGGGGCGGCGCCGCACGATGAAGGGCTTCCGGGACGCGATCACCGAGGCGGGCAAGGCCTACCCGCATCTCGAGGTGTACTGGGAGGAGATCCACGACCGCTGGAACGAGCACCTCGGCGACGTCGGCCTCGACCCCGAACTCTTCCGCTACCAGCGGGAGATGAACGCGGACGAGGGTGAGGCCGCGGGCCTCTTCGCGGTGAAGAAGGACTCCGACTTCACCGACCTGCTGCTCCGTGCCGTCACCGACACCCGTGACACCGACGGACTCGCCGACCTCGTCAGCGGCTTCGGGAACAAGCTGGGCCGCCGGGCCGAGCTCACCGCCGAGCGCGACTTCACGGCGGGCTCCGTCGATCTGCTCGGCCGCATCGTGGAGGCGGCCGGGGCGCGCACCCGGGCCCGCGACATCCACGCGGGCGCCGAGCGACGCACCCGCACGCTCGCCCGCAGGCTCTCCGTCCGCGCAGGCGAGGAGCGCGGTCGCGCCGCCGACCTCGCCCAGCAGGTCACCGCAGCCGCCCATACCGTGACCGAGGCCGAACAGTCCCGCAGCCGCAGCTCGCTGATCGCGGCCGAACTGGCCTACCGGCACGCGTCGCTGGCACTCACCGTCGCCGAGAAGGGGGCCGCGGCGCAGCGCCGCGAGCTGATCGACGCACGCACACTGCACTCCGCCTGGCAGGCGGCCGAAGCGGTCCTCAGGCACCGCGCCGCCGCCGACCGCGCGGCGCGGGTCGCCGCGGCCATTCGCGAGGCCGAGCGGGACGCCGCGCCGGCACTGGCCGCCCGTGCCAGGGCCGCCGCCGATCTCGTGCGCGCGCTGCACTCCGCCGCCGAGGACGGCGAGCGCGTCGCCAACGAGGAGGAGGAGCGCTCCGCCGCGCTCCAGGAGGCCGGCGAGTCCGCCCACCGTGACGCCACCGCCGCCGCGACCGATGCCCAGCGCGCCCGCAGCGAGGCCGGTCATCTGCGCCAGCGCCTCGCCGAGGTCGAGCAGGAGACCGCCGAAGCGGTCCGTGCCGGCTGGCTCGACGACACCGCCCCCGACGCCGACCCGGCCCGGGCCGCCCTCGCCGCGAGCGACGCCGAGAAGACCGCGGTCGCCGCGTGGGACGCCGCCCGTGACGCCGCCCGCACGGCCGCGGACCGCGCCCGCGAGGCCGCCGCCGCGGAGACCCGTGCCGAACTGACCGCGGCCCGCGCGTCGGACGCGGCCCAGGCCGCGGAGCACGCGTACGAGGCGGAGCTCCGTGCCGCCGCCTCGATCGCCGGATCGGAGCGCCTCGCGGAACTGCTGAGCCTGCCCGCGGTCCCCGCGCCCGGCGCACCCCGGCTGCCGGGCGCGACGGCCGGCGCCAAGCCTGCCGACGGCACAGCGGTTGCCGGCCCGGCCGACGGCCCTGCGTCGGCCGCCCCGGCCACGTCCGGCGACGGCGCCGCCGGGACCCCGGGCGCCCACGCGCAGGCGGCGCCGGGGCACTCCGCCCCGGCCGCCGGTTCCGTACCGGCACGGGCGGACGCCGGACCCTCCGCGGGCGGCGACTCCGCCCCGGGCGACACGTCCGGGCCCGCTCCCCGCGGAGCCGGGCAGCAACGCGAAGGCAACGCCCCCGCTGCGACGGGCTCCGCTCCCGCCGCCGGGAACGCGGCCGTTGGGAGCACCACGGCGACCGGACACACCGCGTCCGGCGCCGGTGACGGCCGGCACGGTCCCGTGCGGAGCACCGAAGGCCCCCTCACCGCCGACGAGTTGGACCGCTACGCCGACGAACTCCGCGAGCTGCTCGACCAGGGAGTCGCTGCCGCGGAGCGGCAGCTGTTCGATCTGCGGACCGCCGCTGCCGACGACGCCCGCATTCTTGGAGCGCTCGGTGACGGCGGACTGCTGCCGCCGGGGCCCGATGTGCTGGCCACCGTCGAGTTCCTCGGCGAGCACGGCATTCCCGCGCTGCCCGGGTGGCGTTACCTCGCGCAGGCCGTCGATCCCGCCGATCACGCCGCGGTTCTGGCCGCGCGGCCGGAGCTGGTCGACGGCGTCGTGATCACCGACCCCGTCTCGTACGCGAGGGCACGCGAGGCACTGGCCGGGGCCGCGCTGCTGCCGCGTTCCGCGGTGGCCGTCGGCACCGCCGCCGCGCTCCTCGCGCCGGTACCCGGCCCGGGTGCCGGGGGCGAGGGCAGCTCGTCCGAGGTGTTCCTCGTTCCGCCGAACCCGGCCATGCACGACGAGCACGCCGCCGACGAGGAACGGCAGGCGCTCCGCGCCAGGGCGGCTGCGCGGGACGAGGAGATCAGGACCCTGGCGGCCCGGCTGGCGGGTGACCGTGCGCTCGCCGCCCGCATCGGGTCGTGGCGCGCCGACTGCCCGCCCGGCATGCTCGCCGAGCTCGCCGAGGCCGCGCGCACCGCCAAGGAGGCCGTCGAAGCCGCGGAGGAGGCACTCGCCGAGGCCCGCACCGTACGCACGGAGGCGGACGAGGCCGCCGGCGATGCCGCCCGCGTACGCGACGAGCGGCAGGACACCGCCCAGCGCGCCCGCCGCGCGGCGGACGCGCTCGCCGGGCTCGCGTTCCGGCTCCGGGAGCGCGCCGGCTGGCAGGCGAAGCTCCGTGAACTCGCCGACGACGCGGCCGAGTCGGAGGCCCGGGCGACGACCTGTCTGGAGCGGGCGCGGGCCGCCGACGAGGACCGCCGCGCCGCCCAGCGCGCCGCCGACGACGCCCGTCGCACCGCACGCGCGCTCCGGGCCGAGCGCGCCGAGATCGCCGGAGCCCCGGAACAACTGCCGGAGCCGGACGCCGGACACCCCGACGTACCGCGCGCCGCACTGCCTGCGCTGCGCGAGGCGTACCGGGCAGCCTCCCAGCTGTACGAGAAGGTCGGCGTCGGCGCCGATCTGCGTGCCGAACAGGCCCGCGCCGAGAGCGACGAGAGCGCCGCGCTGGGCGAGCTCGACCGGCTCACCAACAAGGTCCGCACCCGCGCCGCCCAGTTGCTGGAGGGCACCGACGGCGCCGACGGCCCGTCCCGGCAGGCCGCGGCCGCCCGCGCCGAGTCACTCGTCCAGATGCTGGAGTCCCGCGCCTCCGAGGCGAGCGAGAAGCTCGGCCGGCTGCGCGGCGAGGCGGAGCGCCTGGCACCCGTGGACGGTGAGGCGCACACCGAACTTCCCGACGAGCTCGTCCCCGTGGACGCCGAGCAGGCCCAGACCCTGCTGCGTACGGCAACCGCCGAACTCGCCGCCCGCTCCGAGGCGCTGGACACCGCCCGCGCCACCCACGCCGAGCTGCTGCGCGCCCACCGCGGCGCGGAGGACGCCGCGGGCGGCTTCGACGAGACCGCTGCGCTCCTGCGCGACCTGCTCCGGGACCACGCGGAGGACGAGCAGGAGACACCCGAGCCGTACCCGGGCACGCTGGAGGAGGCCCGGCACTCCGCGGCCGAGACCCGCCGCTCGCTGCGCGGCTGCGCGGCCGACCTGTCCGCCGCCGAATCGGCCGTGCGTGAGGCGAGCGACGTGCTCGTACGCCATGCCAACTCCACCCGCTACGAGGCGGTACGCACCCCCGCCCGCCAGCAGATCCGGGAGCTCCCCTCGGCCGCGCTGCCCGAGCACGCGGCGAAGTGGGCCGAGGCCTTCGCGCCCAGGCTGCGTGTCCTCACCGACGAGCTCGCCCAGCTGGAGCGCAACCGTGACTCCATCGTGGACCGGCTCCGCGGACTCGTGGAGTCCGCGCTCGCCACGCTCCGCTCGGCACAGCGGCTCTCCCGACTGCCCGAGGGGCTCGGCGAATGGTCCGGCCAGGAGTTCCTCCGCATCCGCTTCGAGGAGCCGGACCAGGCGAGCCTCGCCGAACGGCTCGGCGAAGTCATCGACGAGGCGACCCGCGCCGCCGTGAAGAAGAACTCCGATCTGCGCCGCGACGGCATGTCACTGCTGCTGCGCGGCGTCCAGGCGGCGCTCCAGCCGAAGGGCGTCGCCGTCGAGATCCTGAAGCCGGACGCGGTGCTGCGGGCCGAGCGCGTCCCGGTCGGGCAGATGGGCGACGTCTTCTCCGGCGGCCAGCTGCTCACCGCCGCCATCGCGCTGTACTGCACCATGGCGGCCCTGCGCAGCAACGACCGCGGCCGGGACAAGCACCGGCACGCCGGCACGCTGTTCCTCGACAACCCCATCGGCCGCGCCAACGCGACGTATCTGCTGGAGCTGCAGCGCGCGGTCTCGGACGCTCTCGGGGTCCAGTTGCTGTACACCACAGGGCTGTTCGACACGACCGCCCTCGCCGAGTTCCCCCTGGTCATCAGGCTGCGCAACGACGCGGACCTGCGGGCGGGACTGAAGTACATCAGCGTCGAGGAGCATCTGCGTCCCGGCCTGCCTCAGCAGCGCACCGACGGCGAGACCGTGCACGGAGAGATCACCGCGACCCGGATGTTCAAGCGAGGCGCGGACCAGTCGGCAACGGCCGCCGCACCCACGTCCGCGGACCAGCAGGCACCCGCCTCCGTACACACGTCCCAGGACCAGTCGGCACCCGCGGCCGGGCCGGCCCCGGCCGGGCAGCCGGCACTTCCGGCGCAGAGCGCACCGCGCTCGGACGACGTCACCGCCCCCTAGGAGTCCCCAGGTCCGCCCCGGGGCACGGGACTTCAGGCTTCGGACAGCCTGCTGCCCGTGCCCCGCCTCCGTATCCGCGCGGCCTCGCGGGCCGCGGCGCGGGCCGTCCGCCGGGCACGCCGCCGCTCACGCCGGAGCTGCCGCGCCGTGCTGCTCGGCACCGACACCACCCCGTGCCGCTGGTTCCACACCTGGCGGGTCACCCACACGTCCAGCACCGCCCAGGTCGCCAGCACTGTGCTGCCCACGCTGCTCAGCACCATCGGGAACGCAAGCCAGGACCCCGTCACCGAGCAGAAGAAGGCCACCATCGCCTGAATCAGCGTCACCGCCGTCACGATCACGGCGCGCACGGCCGCCGTGCGCACCGGATCCGGCATCCGCCGCCGTGCCACCGGGTCCTCCACCCAGATTTGCCGCGGCACACCCGTCTCGTCCGCCGTCCCCATGGTCTGCGTTCACTCCCCACCGCTGTCCGACTGCAGGGTGGCTGCCCGGCTTTGGCCCGTTCACGCCGACGGGCCGGGTCTCACCCTGCCCCCGCAACTCCTGCTCCCCGCACAGAAGGACGAACGGCCTGCAAGGAAGATTCCCGCGGAACGAAGAATTCCAGCCATACGTTCACGAACTGAATGTGACGTCCTGGCAGGTGTCCTGAGCCACAGTGCGGAGTTCCATCTCCCCGAATACCAGGACAACTCATGATCAACCTAACTGGCTGCGGCTGAAAATCGTCCCGGACGTGCCTTCGAGTTGTCACTGCGTCAGTAGTAGGCTCGCGCCGTTTGTTGACGCAGGATGCAAGAAGCGACACGCAGGCACCACGGAAGCACCGCATCACGAAGCACCGCACCACGAAGCACGGCCCACGGAAACACCGCACCACGAAGACACGTACGACACACACAAGCCGTCGGACATCACCACCCGCGCCCGACGCGGGTCGAGCTGGGGGAGGCCATGCGCTTTCGCGGGAAGTCCATCCGCAGGAAGATCGTGGCGTTGTTGCTTGTGCCGCTCGTGTCCCTCACCGCGATGTGGGGCTTCGCGACGGCGCTCACCGGCCGCGAGGCCAAGCAGCTGCTGGACGTCGGGTACATCGTCGAGAAGGTCGGTTATCCCCTCGAGGACACCGTCCGTGTCATCCAGAAGGAACGCCGCCAGACCCTCGTCTATCTGGCCGACCCACGCGCCTCCGACGCCCTGCCCACGCTGCGCCGCCAACGGGCTCTCACCGACAGGGCCGTGGCCGAAATCCGCGCGAACGCGCAGGACTCAGGCGTCCGTGACTCCGTACATCCTGATGTCGCACGCCGGCTCGACCTGCTCGTCGACGCGCTCGACGGACTCGGCTCGCTGCGCCGCAACGTCGAGCAGAGCGCCATCACCCGCGCCCAGGCACTCGAGTTCTACAACCGGCTCGTCGACCCCTGCTACAGCTTCCTCACCTCCCTTCATGCCCTGGAGAGCGTGGAGCTGGAGAAGCAGGGCCGCGCCCTCGTCGGTGTGGTACGCGCCCGTGAGCTGCTCTCCCGCGAGGACGCGGTCGTGACCTCGGCGCTGATCACGCGCCACGTCACCGCCGAGGAGATACGCGCGATCTCCGATCTCGCCGCCAACCGCAAGCTCCTGTACGAGATCAACCTCGAGGTACTGCCCTCGTCCGAGCGAGAGATCCTCGAACAGTACTGGCGCAGCCCCGACACCCAGCCGCTGCGCGAGGCCGAGGAGAAGCTGATCGGGGCCGGCGCCACCAAGAAGCCGCGCGTCGTCGATGTCGAGCGCTGGCAGCAACTGGCCACTCCGGTTCTGGAGAATCTCGCCAAGCAGTCCATCGAGGCGGGCGACCGCTACCAGGACCGCGTCGAGCCCGCCGCGTACGGCGTCCTCGTCAAGGCAGGAATCGCCGGTGTTCTCGGCTTCCTCGCCCTCCTGGTCTCCATCGTCGTGTCCGTACGCATAGGCCGCGATCTGGCCCGTGCGCTCTCCCGGCTGCGCAAGGAGGCCCACGAGGTCTCCGGGGTCCGTCTGCCCAGCGTCATGCGCAGGCTCGCAGCGGGCGAGCATGTCGACATCCACACCGAGGCGCCGCACCTCGAGTACGAGAAGGACGAGATCGGCCAGGTCGGTCAGGCACTCAACACCCTCCAGCGGGCCGCTGTCGAAGCCGCCGTCAAGCAGGCCGACATGCGCCGCGGCGTCTCCGAGGTCTTCGTCAACCTCGCCCGCCGCAACCAGGTGCTGCTCCACCGGCAGCTCACCCTCCTCGACACGATGGAGCGCCGGACGGAGGACACCGAGGAACTCGCGGACCTGTTCCGCCTGGACCACCTCACGACGCGCATGCGCCGCCACGCCGAAGGTCTGGTGATCCTCTCCGGCGCCGCCCCCTCCCGCCAGTGGCGCAAGCCGATCCAGCTGATGGACGTCGTACGCGCCGCCGTCGCCGAGGTCGAGGACTACGAACGCATCGAGGTGCGGCGGCTGGCCCGCATCGGTGTGAGCGGCCCCGCCGTCGCCGACCTCACCCACCTCATCGCCGAACTGCTGGAGAACGCCACGGTGTTCTCGCCCCCGCACACCGCCGTCCAGGTGCACGGCGAGCGGGTCGCGAACGGCTTCACGCTGGAGATCCACGACCGGGGGCTCGGGATGACCCCCGATGCGCTGCTCGACGCGAACCTCCGGCTCGCCGAGACCCCCGAGTTCGAGCTCTCCGACACCGACCGGCTCGGCCTGTTCGTGGTCAGCCGGCTCGCGCAGCGGCAGAACGTCCGTGTCTCGCTGCAGCCTTCGCCGTACGGAGGGACCACCGCGGTCGTCTTCATCCCGGCGTCGCTGCTCACCGACGCCCCCGAGACCGAGGGCACCGGCTTCCGCCTCGACCGCAAGACCACCAGGGGCGACCGGGACGCCGCAAGGCTCCGCCCCGAGGGCGGCGGCAGGCTCGCGGCGCTCTCCCAGGTGCCCACGGGACTGACCGGTCCTTCGGTGCTCGACGGCCCGGTCGAACTCGAAGCGCCCGTCGGCACGCTGGGCCCGGGGGACCGTCCCGCTCTCGACGCCATCGATCCGACGGGCCCGGCCGACGCGATCGACACGGCCGAACCGATCAACACCGTCGCGGACATCGAGGACACCGAGAGCGAGCGGGGCGGGCTGTTCCGCGCCCGCGACTTCCTGCGCACGCCCGCGGACGAGCAGCATCAGCAGGCCTCCGACCAGGTGCCGGAGCGGCCGCGGAGCGCCTCGCGCCCGGTGGGAGCGGGGCCGATCCCGCTGCCTCGCCGCAAGCCGCCGACGCTCGTCGCCGACCGTGGGCGCAGGGTGGACGAAGCCGGCCGCTCCCACCCGTCCATCGGCCAGGGAGGGGACGTGCCCACCGGCCCGGGGCGGGAGGCACCCACCGGCCGTGCGACCGCTCAGGCGACCGGCTCGGCCGGCGGCCCCGTGCCCCTCAGGAGCACGCCGGCGCCCGCGGCCGACGCCCCCGCGCGGCCCGGGGACGCGCCTGCCTGGCCCTCGGGTCCCGGCCCCGCCGCCACCTCCGGAAGCACACCGTCCGGGCAGACGCTGAATGGCCTGCCCCGCCGCGTCCGCCAGGCCAGCCTCGCCCCGCAGCTGCGTGACACATCGGGCGGACGCACCAGCGGCACGCCCGCCGCGGCCGGCGCCGAGGCACAGGACATCGAACGTGACGCGGATGAAGTACGCGTCCGCATGGCCTCGCTGCAACGCGGCTGGCAGCGCGGGCGCCGGCAGAACGCCGAGGACGCCACCGGCCCCGGCGAGACAGCACCAGGAACGACACCGGAGGGGAACGGTCGATGACCGCACCGAACGCCGCAGCACCCGACACGACCAGGAGCGGCGAGCTCAACTGGCTCCTCGACGAGCTGGTCCAGCGGGTCGGCTCCATCCGTAAGGCCCTCGTGCTCTCCGGCGACGGCCTCGCGACGGGTAAGTCCATGGACCTCACCCAGGAGGACGGTGAGCATCTGGCCGCCGTCGCCTCCGGGTTCCACAGCCTCGCCAAGGGCGTCGGCCGCCACTTCGACGCGGGACGGGTACGGCAGACCGTCGTCGAGCTCGACGACGCCTTCCTCTTCGTCACCGCGGCGGGCGACGGCAGCTGTCTCGCCGTGCTGTCCGACGCCGACTCCGACGTCGGCCAGGTCGCGTACGAGATGACGCTGATGGTCAAGCGCGTCGGCGTCCACCTCGCGACGGCACCACGGACCGGACTGGCCGCCGGAGGGTGAGTGGACCGGCATGACTGACGTCAGACAGCAGGTCCAGCAGCCGCACCACTGGTTCGACGACGACGCGGGACCGGTGGTCCGTCCGTACGCGATGACACGCGGCCGTACCAGCAGTACGACCCGGCAGCAGCTCGATCTCATCGCGCTCGTCGTCCCGGAGCCGGCCGCCGACGACCCCGGCCGCGACCAGACGCTCTCGCCCGAACATGTCGAGATCGTCGAACGCTGCAGCACCATCCCCCAGTCGATCGCCGAGCTCGCAGCGGGCCTGGACCTCCCCGTCGGGGTGGTCCGGGTCCTCGTGGGCGATCTCGTCGAGGACGCACTGGTCCACGTAACCCGTCCCGTTCCGCCGGCCGAGCTGCCGGACGTGAGTATTCTCCGCGAGGTGATCAATGGTCTTCGGGCGCTCTAGCCGCAAGGAGCCGCCGGTGGAACCGGTGACGCTGAAGATCCTGGTCGCGGGTGGCTTCGGGGTCGGAAAGACGACCCTGGTGGGCGCGGTCAGCGAGATCAAACCGCTGCGGACCGAGGAGACCCTGAGCGAGGCCGGCCGGCCCGTGGACGATCTCGACGGCGTCGAGTCCAAGAGCACCACCACCGTCGCCATGGACTTCGGCCGGATCACCCTCCGCGAGGACCTGGTGCTCTACCTTTTTGGTACACCGGGTCAGGACCGTTTCTGGTTCCTCTGGGACGAGCTGGCCCAGGGCGCCCTCGGCGCGGTCGTCCTCGCCGACACCCGCCGCCTGGAGGACTCCTTCGCGGCCATCGACTACTTCGAACGCCGGGGTATCCCGTTCACCGTCGGGGTCAACTGCTTCGAGGGCGCGGACCGCTTCCCGTCCGACTCCGTGCGGGCCGCACTCGACCTCGACCCCGAGGTGCCGCTGATGATGTGCGACGCCCGCGACCGTGAGTCGGTCAAGTCGGTGCTGGTCGCGGTCGTGGAACACGCGCTGGTGCGCTCCACCCGGGAGCGTGAGCCCGCGACCACCTGAGCTGACACGGCCCGTACCCCCACCGACAGGGGTACGGGCCGTGGCTCATACGGGACAGCAGGCCTATGCGCCGTCCTCCTTGTGCCAGCCGAAGCTGCGCTCCACCGCCCTGCGCCAGTTGTCGTACTCCCGCTCGCGGGTCTCCGCGGCCATCCGGGGCGACCACTCGACATCGCGCCGCCAGTGCGCCTTCAGTTCGTCCAGACCGCCCCAGACCCCGGTCGCGAGACCGGCCGCGTACGCCGCGCCCAGGCAGGTCGTCTCGGACACCTTGGGCCGGATCACCGGTACGCCCAGCACATCCGCCTGATGCTGCATCAGCAGTTGGTTCGCGGTCATTCCGCCGTCGACCTTCAGCGTGGTGATCGGCACTCCCGAGTCCTGGTACATCGCGTCGACGACCTCACGCGTCTGCCAGCTCGTGGCCTCCAGCACCGCCCGCGCCAGGTGTGCCTTGGTGACGTACCTGGTCAGACCCGTGATGACACCGCGGGCGTCGGACCGCCAGTACGGCGCGTACAGACCGGAGAAGGCAGGCACGATGTACGCCCCGCCGTTGTCGTCGACGCTCGCCGCCAGGGTCTCGATCTCGTCGGCGCTGCGGATGATCCCGAGCTGGTCCCGGAACCACTGCACCAGGGCGCCGGTGATCGCGATCGACCCCTCCAGGCAGTAGACGGGGGCGGCGTCACCGATCTTGTAGCCGAGGGTCGTGATCAGCCCGCTCTTCGACGGAACCGGCCGGTTTCCCGTGTTGAGCAGGAGGAAACTTCCCGTCCCGTACGTGTTCTTCGCGGTGCCCGTGTCGTAGCAGGCCTGGCCGAACACGGCCGCCTGCTGGTCGCCGAGGGCCGAGGCGACCGGCACGCCCTGGAGCTGGCCGACGGCCGTCCCGTACACCTCGGCCGAGGACCTGATCTCCGGAAGGACCGCTTCCGGCACATTCATCGCCGCGAGGATCGAGGAGTCCCACTGGAGGGTCTCCAGATTCATCAGCATCGTGCGGGAGGCGTTGGTGACGTCCGTGACGTGGACCCCGCCGTCCGTGCCGCCCGTCAGGTTCCAGATCAGCCAGGAGTCGATGGTGCCGAACGCGATCTGGCCACGCTCGGCCCGGCCGCGCAGCCCCGGCACATTGTCCAGCAGCCAGCCCGCCTTGGGTCCGGAGAAGTAACTGGCGAGCGGCAGTCCGGTCGCGTCACGGAAACGGTCCTGCCCGTCCGGGCCGCCGAGTTCGGTGCAGAGGGCAGAGGTACGGGTGTCCTGCCAGACGATCGCGTTGTGCACGGGCTTGCCGGTCGCCCGGTCCCACAGGACCGTCGTCTCGCGCTGGTTGGTGATGCCGAGCGCGCTCAGCTGTCCGGCGCGCAGCCCTGCCTTGGCGAGCGCCCCCGCCACCACCGCCTGGACCTTGGACCAGATCTCGGTGGCGTCGTGCTCCACCCAGCCGGGCTTGGGGAAGATCTGACGGTGTTCCCGCTGGTCGACGGCGACGATCGCGCCGTCCTGGTCGAAGATGATGCAGCGGCTGGACGTGGTGCCCTGGTCGATGGCGGCGACGTACTTCTGGGAGGTGTCCGTCATGACGTCCCCTTGTGGGTCTGGGGGCCGAGCCCCCGGTTTGATGGTCAGAACGCTGCGTTGAAGATCAGACCCGCGAGGAGACCGCCGAGGAGCGGGCCGGCCACCGGTATCCAGGCGTAGCCCCAGTCGGACGTCCCCTTGTTGGGGATGGGCAGCAGCGCGTGGGTGATCCGCGGCCCCAGGTCGCGCGCCGGATTGATGGCGTAGCCGGTGGGGCCGCCGAGCGACAGACCGATGCCGACGACGAGCAGCGACACCAGCAGGACCGAGATTCCGGAGCCGTAGATTCCGGCCGGCTGGCCGGGAATCTGGCCGATGCCGATACCGGCGTTCCGCCCGAAGGCCAGGATCGGCAGGACCAGCCCGACCGTCGCGATGGTCTCGGTGACGAGGTTGGCGACCGGATTGCGGATCTCCGGAGCGGTCGAGAAGATCCCGAGCGTCGGCTGGGCGTTCTTGATGTCGGCGTTCCCCTGGAACTGCGCGTAATAGACCAGCCAGGCCAGTACGGCACCGATGATCGCGCCGGTCATCTGCGCCAGGATGTACAGCGGCACCTTGCTCCACTCGCCGGTGTCGACGGCGACGCCCACCGTCACGGCCGGGTTGAGATGGCCACCGGACAGCGGCGCCGAGGTGTACGCGCCGGCCAGCACGCCGAACCCCCAGCCGAAGGTGATGACGATCCAGCCGGAGGCTCTCGCCTTGGAATGGTGGAGGGTGACCGCGGCGCACACGCCCGCGCCGAAGAGGATCAGTATCGCGGTGCCGATGACCTCACCGAGGAAGATGTCTGCGTTGCTCATTGCGGCTCCAGGGCTGGGTGTGGTTCCCATGGCTACGGAGCCGAAGGCGGGGGAGTGCAGGGGGTGTCCCATGCCCCGCCCGGCGTCCGTGACGAGCGTGGTGAGCGTGTCGAACTGCGGCGGTAGCGGGACCGGCGCCGACGAAGAGGCAGTTTTCCCCCGGTGTTACTGCACCGTCAAGGTCGCCGACAGCAACCGCAGTTCACAGCATGTGCTCGACTCGTCCGCGGGGAGGGCCGACCCGGCCCGGCGGCTTCAGCGGACCGCGACGACCGCCGAGCCATGGCCGAACAGACCCTGGTTCGCGGTGATTCCGGCGCGCGCGCCCGCCACCTGGCGCCCGCCCGCGGTGCCGCGCAGCTGCCAGGTCAGCTCACACACCTGGGCGATGGCCTGCGCGGGGACCGCCTCGCCGTACGACGCGAGCCCGCCGCTCGCATTGACCGGTACCCGGCCGCCGAGCGCCGTCGCGCCTTCCCGCACCAGTTTCGCGCCCTCCCCGGCGCCGCACAGGCCGATGTCCTCGTACCACTCCAGCTCCAGCGCCGTGGACAGGTCGTACACCTCGGCGAGCGACAGGTCCTCCGGTCCGAGCCCGGCCTCCTCGTACGCGGCCCGCGCGATGGACGCCCGGAAGCCCAGGGGGGACGGCTGCACGGCGGCAGCCGAGTCCGTGGCGATGTCCGGCAGATCGAGGACGGTCCTCGGGTAGGCCGGGGTGACGGTCGACACGGCACGGATGCGGACCGGGTCGGCCACGCCGTGCCGGCGCGCGTACTCCACGCTCGACAGGACGAGCGCCGCCCCGCCGTCCGAGGTGGCGCAGATGTCGAGCAGCCGCAGCGGGTCGGCGACGACGGCCGACGCCGCGACCTGTCCGGCGGTCACGGTCCCGCGGTAGCGGGCATACGGATTGAGCGCGCCGGCCGCCGCGTTCTTCACCTTGACCTGCGCGAAGTCCTCCAGGGTGTCGCCGTACAGCGCCATGCGGCGGCGCGCGTACAGGGCGAAGTACGCCGGGTTCGTGGCACCCAGCACCCGGAAGCGCAGCCAGTCGGGATCGTCCGGCCGGTCCCCGCCCGCGGGGGCGAAGAACCCCTTGGGGGCGGAGTCGGCACCGACGACCAGCACCACATCGGCCATGCCGGCCAGGATCTGCGCCCTGGCGGTGTTGACGGCCTGCGCCCCGGACGCGCACGCGGCGTACACGCTGGCGACGCGTGCGCCCTGCCAGCCCAGCGCCTGCGCGAAGGTCGCGCCCGCGACATAGCCGGGGTAGCCGCAGCGGACCGTGTCCGCGCCGACCACCGACTGCACGTCCTGCCAGCTGATTCCGGCGTCGGCGAGCGCCGCCCGGGCCGCGGCGGTCCCGTACTCGACGAAGCTCCGTCCCCATTTGCCCCACGGGTGCATGCCCGCGCCGAGCACGGCGATGTCGCTCACTGTGTCTTCCCGTTCGCTTCTCCGGCCACGCGGCGCAGAGGTGCGGCGATCGATGTCTTGTGCGGCCCGGCGGCCGCGTGCCCGTCGCTCACTGTGTCCGTCCGTTCGCTTCTCCGGCCACGCGGCGCAGAGGTGCGGCCATCGATGTCTTGTGCGGCCCGGCGGCCGCGTGCCCGTCGCTCACCGGTCCACCTCCACCGGACGCCAGTGCCAGGTCGTCCAGGCCGTCTCCGCCTCCTCGTTGAGAATCCCCGGCACCACCTCGACCTCCATACCGACGCTCAGGTCCGCGACGGTCACGCCGGGTGCCGCCTGCCCGAGGACCACCATGCGCTCGGCAGCGAGCTCGACGGCGACGAGCGTGTACGGCTCCCACTCGGCGTCCGGGTCGCTGACGTACGGCGCCGGCGGCCGGTAGCGGCCGTCCGTGTACGACCACACGCGCCCGCGTTTCGACAGGGGAACCTCCGCCAGCTCGCCGCCGGTACAGCCGGGGTTGCGGCAGTGCACGTCCTCGCGCGGGAAGAAGACCGCGGAACAGGCGGTACAGCGGGTGCCCAGCAGCCGGAACTCCCGCTGGTCGTCGCCCTCGGTGAACCATCCGTCCACCACAGGTGTGCGCGTGCGCGCCACGGTCCCTCCCCGGAAGCCCACCGATGACCGAAGATAGCTGACGGGTCGTCAGAACAGCTGTAGTGTGCCACGCCTCGGCGCGCGCGACGACCCCCTGTGCGCCCGCCGCCGATCGTCTGTGTCTCCGGCCGGGCGGACCTTTTCTCCGGATCCGCCGAAAGTGAGAACCGGATAAGCCCGAACGGCGTCCGGTACGAATGAACGGGTGGCCGGAACCCACGGGGGTGGTCCCGGCCACCCGTACCTGATAGACGGTGCGCATGAGAGGACTCGCTTCCGCAATCCGCGCCCGCGCTCTGACCCTCATCACCGCGGCGCTGCTCGCCACCGCCGCCACCGCCGTCTCCCCGGCCGCGGCCCGCTCGGCCCCCGAGCCGAAAGCCCCCGACGAATTCGTCGCGCTGCGCTCCGTGGACCCGACGATCATCCAGGAAATGCGCTACACCACCGCGCACAACTTCGTGGGCGAGCCGATCGACGGCTACCAGCAGCCGGTCTGTATTCTCACCCGCCCGGCCGCCCAGGCACTCCACCGGGCCCAGCGGAAACTGCTGCGCCAGGGCTACTCGCTCAAGGTCTATGACTGCTACCGGCCGCAGCGCGCCGTCGACCACTTCGTGCGCTGGGCCAAGGACCTGGACGACGAGCGCATGAAAGGGGAGTTCTATCCGCAGGTCGAGAAGGACCGGCTCTTCGCGGACGGCTATATCGCGGAGAAATCCGGCCACAGCCGTGGCAGCACCGTCGACCTGACCCTCGTCGAGCTCCCGGCCGCGAGGACCCGTCCGTACGTGCCCGGCGAGCGGCTCATCCCCTGCTACGCACCGCAGTCCGAGCGCTTCCCCGACAACTCCGTCGACATGGGCACGGGATTCGACTGCTTCGACACCCTGTCGCACACCGACGACCCGCGTATCCAGGGCAGCCAGCGTGCCGCCCGCCAACTCCTCAAGAACACACTCGGCGACGCCGGCTTCGTCAACCTGCCCGAGGAGTGGTGGCACTTCACCCACAAGCCGGAACTGTTCCCCGACACCTACTTCGACTTCCCCGTATCGCGGAGGTCACTGACCTGACGCCGGCCCCACACCGATCGCACACGGACCTGACACCGGCCGCCGTAGCGGGTCCGGCGTCGCGTACAGTCCGCGTGTGACCGAGCCCAGTGAACCCACGGCCCTTCCCGGGAAGCACATCAAGGACTCCCACTGCTCCAGCTGCGGGGCCCGCTACCCGATCGCCGCAGGCTGGCCCCGCACCTGTGCCACCTGCGGCGACATTACGTACCGCAATCCGCTGCCCGTCGCCGTCGCCCTGCTCCCCGTCACCGGCGAACACGGCACCGGACTCCTCGTCATCACCCGCACCATCGAACCGCAGCGCGGCGGGATCGCGCTGCCCGGCGGGTTCATCGACCACTCCGAGGACTGGCAGCAGGCGGTCGTACGGGAACTCCTCGAGGAAACCGGAATCGAGGCCGCCGCCGAGGACGTCACGCTCGCCGACGCGCTCAGCTCGCCCGGCGGTCACCTGCTCCTCTTCGGCCTGCTCCCGGAGCGCGCCGCGACCGCCCTGCCGCCGTCCGCCCCGACCGAGGAGACCGAGGGCTGGCACGTCCTGTACGAGCCCGCCGAGCTCGCGTTCCCGCTGCACACCACGGCCGTACGGAACTGGTTCGCGGGCCGGTACCGCTAGGTCGTGTCTTCGAAGCCGGGTCTGCCCGGCCCGCCCTACGGGCGGACGACGCCACCTCGAAGACACTCCCCAGCGTCTGCCCGGTGGATCAGGCCCTGGCGGGTGCCATCCCCCGTACCCGTACCGGACGCCCCGCTGCCACCGCCCCGTCGGCCGCGACCCGCTCCACCACCACGCGGCCGTCCACCAGCCGCGACGTGTACCGCTCCACCTCCGGGCGCGCAGATACGCCGCCGGAGTCCTCGACCACCAGACCGCTCCCGGTACGCCCCGCCACAGGCGCCCACACCTCCAGCTCGGTCCCGCCGTCCTCACCGCGCACCGGAATCACCGCACCGGCCCGCGCCAGTACCGGAATCCGCGACATGGGCGCGTCCAGCAGCACCTGGCCCGGCCCCTCGTACGCCTCCCCGGACACCGTGTCGTACCACCGCCCGCGCGGCAGCCGCACCGCCCGCCGGTCCGTTCCCCGCTCCAGCACCGGCGCCACCAGCAGCGCGTCGCCCAGCAGAAAGGCGTCCTCGCAGTCGCGCAGAGCCCGGTCGCCCGGCGCACCCCACCACACGGGCCGCACATACGGCGCGCCGGTGAGCCGGGCCAGCTGCGCCAGCGTCACGAAGTACGGGCGCAACCGCTCCCGTTCGAGCAGCGCCGCCTTCGCGTGACCGAGGACCTGCGGACCGAACTCCCACGGCTCCCTGCGTCCCGCGTCGATCGCCGCATGCGTACGGAACAACGGCAGGTACGCACCCAGCTGGAACCAGCGCAGAAACAGCTCGGGCGACGGACTGCCGTCGAAACCGCCCACATCAGGGCCCGAGTACGGCACTCCGCACAGACCGAGACCCAGCACCAGCGAGAGCGACGCCCGCAGCCCCGGCCAGCCCGTCGACACATCGCCGGACCAGGTCCCTCCGTACCGCTGCATCCCCGCCCACCCGGACCGCGAGAACAGGAAGGGACGCTCGTCGGGCCGCAGCCGGCACAGCCCCTCGTAACCGGCCCGCGCCATCGCCAGCGCATAGACGTTGTGGGCCTCGCGGTGGTCACCGCCCCGCCCGTCCAGCTCGTGCCGGGCAGAACGCGGCAGCGTCATATCGCCGAACGGCGCGAACGACACCGGCTCGTTCATGTCGTGCCACACCCCGGAGAAACCCTGCGCGAGCCGCTCCTCGTACAGGCCGCCCCACCACTCACGCACCCGCGGATCGGTGAAGTCCGGATACACGCACTCACCCGGCCACACCACCCCGCGCACCTGGCGTCCGCGCGCGTCCCGGACGAACGCCCCGGCCGCCGAACCGCTGTCGTACACTGCGTTCCCGGGCTCCGCCTTCACCGCGGGATCGACGATCGACACCAGCCGTACCCCGTCCGCACGCAGCTCCTTCGCCAGCCCCGGCAGATCCGGGAAGCGTTCACGGTCGACGGTGAAGACCCGGTACCCGTCGTAGTGGTCGATGTCGAGATGCAGCGCCGACAGCGGAAGCCCCCTCTCCCGGTAGCCGGCCACCACCCGCCGCACCTCCCGCTCGCTGCCGAAACCCCAGCGCGCGTGCTGCGGGCCCAGCGCCCACGACGGGGGGAGCGCGGGCGCGCCCGTGAGCGCCGTCCAGCCGCGCAGGACGCGCGCCGGAGTGCCCACGACGACCCAGCAGCGCAGTGGCCCGCCCCCCATCCGCACCTCGCTGGTGCCCGGCCGGTCATGCCCGGAACCCGCGCCCTCCTCGCCCTCGCGCAGAATGACCTGCCCCTCCCACGAGCTGTCGAGGAACGCGAGATGTGTACCGGCGTCGGCGACCACCAGCTGCACCGGCATCGTGATGTACAGCGGATCGTCGCCCGGACCGAAGCTGCCGCGCGGATCGGTGTTCCACAGCCGGTACGTCCCGTCCCGCAGCCGCGGCCCCGACGACCGGCCGCCGAGCCCGAAGAACCGCGCGTCGGCAGCGACTTCGGTGCGCTGCAACCAGCGCGCGGGGCCGCCGCCCGTCGGCTCCCACCAGCGCGGCGGCAGATCCCTGCGCAGGACGACCCCGCCGGGTGTCCGGATCTCGACCGCGCCGTACCGCGACACCGCGACCGTGACCCGCTCCGACACGATCCGCCAGCCGCCGTCCTTGTCCGGCTCCAGTTCGGCGCGCGGATCGGGCTCCGGCGGCGCCCCGGCCAGCGCGAACGACGGCTCGGGCCCGGCGCCGTCCCAGCCCCAGAAGACGGTGCCGGCGGCCGTGACCCGCACCCGCAGCTCAGAACGGGCGAACCGGACGATTCCGCCGCCCGGCAGTGGCTCCGCCCCCGTCACCGCGCCCGGCACCCGTGCACGCTCCGCTCCCCGCGGCTGCAGCCCCCATGCGTCCGTACGCCGCCGGCGCCACGCCGACCGCGCCGCGCGCAGCCCCTGCACCGTCCCGAAGACCCTCACCGAACGCACCAGCTCACGACCGTCCATGCTGCTCACCCTGCCATCCAGCAGGGTCTTGGCGGGGTCCGTTCAACTCCCGTTCACCCGTGGCGGGAGCACACAATCAGCCACCCCATCATGGGTGGCGAGCCCTGGTGCGGAAGAGGATCACATGGCATCGTCCCTGTCAGCCGCGCTAAAGGCACACCCATGCCCCTGCGCGGGACCCACGCACGTAGATCACGTGCCGACCACGCGCAGAGCCACACAGTTGCCCGGGAGCCGACCCATGACCTCAGCAGCGAACCCTGCCCCCCTCTGGCAGCCGGACGCCGACCGCATCGACGCCGCCCGGATCACCCGCTTCCAGGCCTGGGCGGCGGAGCGGTACGGCGCCCCGGCCGAGGGCGGCTACCCGGCACTGCACCGCTGGTCGGTCGACGAGCTGGAGACCTTCTGGCGGGCGATCGCCGACTGGTTCGACGTGCGGTTCTCCGCACCGTACGAGCGCGTCCTGGGCGAGCGCACCATGCCCGGCGCCCAGTGGTTCCCCGGCGCCACCCTCAACTACGCCGAGCACGCCCTGCGCACCGCAGAGGACCCCGCACGCGCCCATGAGCCGGCCCTCATCCATGTGGACGAGACACATGACCCCACGCTCCTCAGCTGGGCCGAGCTGCGCCGCCAGGTCGGGTCGCTCGCGGCGGAACTGCGCGCCCTCGGCGTACGCCCCGGCGACCGCGTCAGCGGCTACCTGCCCAACATCCCGCAGGCCGTGACCGCGCTTCTCGCCACCGCCGCCGTCGGCGCCGTCTGGACCTCCTGCGCCCCCGACTTCGGCGCCCGCAGCGTGCTAGACCGGTTCCAGCAGGTCGAACCCGTCGTCCTGTTCACCGTCGACGGCTACCGCTACGGCGGCAAGGAACACGACCGCCGCGACGTGGTCGCCGAACTCCGTGGCGAACTGCCCACCCTGCGCGCCGTCGTCCACATCCCCCTGCTCGGCACACCCGCCCCCGAAGGCGCCCTCTCCTGGTCCGACCTCACCTCGTCCGGCACGGAGCCCGTCTTCGAGCAGGTCCCCTTCGACCACCCGCTCTGGGTCCTCTACTCCTCCGGCACGACCGGCCTCCCCAAGGCCATCGTCCAGTCCCAGGGCGGCATCCTCCTCGAACACTTCAAGCAGCTCGGCCTGCACTGTGACCTCGGCCCCGGCGACCGCTTCTTCTGGTACACCTCCACCGGCTGGATGATGTGGAACTTCCTCGTCTCCGGCCTGCTCACCGGCACCACGGTCATCCTGTACGACGGCAGCCCCGGCTTCCCGGAGACCGGCGCCCAGTGGGCCATCGCCGAACGCACCGAGGCCACCCTCTTCGGCACCTCCGCCGCATACGTCATGGCCTGCAGCAAGGCCGAGGTGCACCCCGGCCGTGACTACGACCTCTCGCGCATCCAGTGCGTCGCCACCACCGGCTCCCCCCTCCCGCCCGACGGCTTCCGCTGGCTGCACGACGAGGTCCGCGAAGACCTGTGGATCGCCTCCGTCAGCGGCGGCACCGACGTCTGCAGCTGCTTCGCCGGCGCCGTACCCACCCTCCCCGTCCACATCGGCGAACTGCAGGCGGCCTGTCTCGGCACCGACCTCCAGGCCTGGGACCCGCACGGCAAGCCCGTCATCGGCGAGGTCGGCGAACTCGTCGTCACCAACCCCATGCCGTCCATGCCGATCCACTTCTGGAACGACCCCGACGGCAGCCGCTACCGCGACAGCTACTTCGAGATGTTCCCGGGCGTCTGGCGCCACGGCGACTGGATCACCATCACCGACCACGGTTCCGTCGTCATCCACGGCCGCTCCGACTCCACCCTGAACCGCCAGGGCGTGCGCATGGGCTCGGCCGACATCTACGAAGCCGTCGAACGGCTCCCGGAGATCCGCGAGTCCCTCGTCATCGGCCTCGAAGAACCGGACGGCGGCTACTGGATGCCGCTCTTCGTCCACCTCGCGCCCGGGGCCGCCCTCGACGACGCCCTGTGCGCCCGCATCAAGCAGACCATCCGCGAACAGCTCTCACCACGCCATGTCCCGGACGACATCATCGAGGTCCCGGGCATCCCGCACACCCTCACCGGCAAGCGGATCGAGGTCCCGGTCAAGCGTCTCCTCCAGGGCACGGCACTGGCGAAGGCGGTCAACCCGGGCTCGGTCGACAACCTCGATCTGCTGCGCTTCTACGAAGAGCTGGCGCGCAAGCGCGCCTGACCCCCGGGTCACGAGGTCACGTTGTCAGTGCTCACGGTTACGGTGAGTGAGCACTGATCAACAGGGCTCACGGGGACCCAGGGGGATTCATGACGCACACCAACGACCACACGCA
Organism: Streptomyces sp. NPDC043870; assembly: GCF_056435785.1. Lineage (NCBI taxonomy): Bacteria > Bacillati > Actinomycetota > Actinomycetes > Kitasatosporales > Streptomycetaceae > Streptomyces > Streptomyces sp. NPDC043870. Next base: position 3,967 of record NZ_JBWKDT010000001.1, on the reverse strand, counting down.
CACCAGCGACCAGGCACGCATCAGCGACCAGGCGCGCACCAAGAACCGGACGCGTGCCAAGAACCGGCAGCGATCCATGCGGCGAGCACTGCGCCGCGACGTACCGGCCACCGTCGGCCTGCTGGTGGACGAGCAGGACTTCGCGGCCATGTGCCGGTACCGGACCTTCACGTTCGACGACCATCCCGGCTATCTCCACCAGGTCGAAGGCCTGCTCAGATCACTGTCCGCACAGGGCGGGCACACCACCGTGGCCCTGTTCGACCCGGAGGACTACGCCCGCTTCTGCGCCGAGACCGGACTGGACCCGGACACCTCCCCGAGCCGCAGCCGCTACACCGCGGAGATCGCGGCCGCAGGCGCCACCGTCGCCTACACGGGCCAGCCGATCGACGATCTCGTCCCCCTGCTCATCAACCGCTCGGTCCGCCAGGCCACATGGGAGTACGCGACATCACTGCTGAGCGACTTCGGCACGTGCGCGGACTGCGGCGAGGACCTCGGACGCTCGGCATTCGACCGCGCCTCACAGCTGCTGCTACGACTCCTCGACACCGCCGGCCCGGGCACGCACCACCTCGTCTGCAGCGTCCCCACCGGGGACGAACAACTGCTGGCGGTCCTCCACGCGACGCGCACCGCCGCCTCACCGGCCGGGCTCGACTCGTCCGAAGGCGCGGAATTCGCCACCGTCCTCGCCGTCGGCCTCGCCCTCGAAAGCCCCGGGGGAGTAGTGCTCCGCACCTCCGCACCCGACGCACCCGACCGGCTCCACGGCTGGCGCCTCCACCACGGCCGCCTCGTCCCGCTCACCGAGGCCGAGGTCTTCAGCGCCTACTGCACGGACGCGGACACCGGAGAGCCGATCTCCCCCGAGCCGGGTGTCGAGTACTGCGCGGGGTTCGATCTGGGCGACTGACGTGCACGAGCAGAAGGGGGCTCCCCGCCGGACCGGCGGGAAGCCCCCTCACACCGGACTTACCGGCGAACCGTCAGGTCATTCCCCGGACAGCACCACCTGCGCGGCGCCCCGCGCCTCCTCGGCGCTGTCCGCGGCACGCGCCGCCGCGGCCGCACGCTCGCACTGGGCGAGCGTGTACTTCGAGAGCGTCGCCCGCACATACGGGATCGACGCCGCACCCATCGAGAGAGAGGTGACACCGAGACCCGTCAGCACACACGCCAGCAGCGGATCCGAGGCGGCCTCGCCGCACACACCACAACTCTTGCCCTCGGCCCTGGCCGCCTCCGCCGCCAGCGCGACCAGGTCGAGCAGCGCGGGCTGCCACGGGTCCTGCAGCCGGGACACCGCCCCCACCTGCCGGTCGGCCGCGAAGGTGTACTGCGCCAGGTCGTTCGTACCCAGCGAGAGGAACTCCACCTCCTGCAGCACCGAGCGCGCCCGCAGAGCGGCGGAGGGAATCTCGACCATCGCGCCGAACTTCGCCCTCAGCCCCGCCTCACGGCAGGCGTCCGCGAAGGCCTTCGCGTCGGCACGGTCGGCCACCATCGGCGCCATGACCTCGAGGTACACGGGCAGCCCCTCGGCCGCCTTGGCCAGCGCCGTCAGCTGGGTGCGCAGCACCTCGGGGTGGTCCAGCAGGGTCCGCAGGCCCCGCACGCCCAGCGCCGGGTTCGGCTCGTCGGCCGGAGTCAGGAAGTCGAGCGGCTTGTCCGCGCCCGCGTCCAGCACCCGCACCACCACCCGGCCCTCCGGGAACGCCTCCAGGACCTTGCGGTACGCCTCGACCTGCTTGGCCTCCGACGGCGCCTGCTTGCTGTCGTCCAGGAAGAGGAACTCGGTACGGAACAGACCGACGCCCTCGGCCCCGGCCTCCACCGCGGCCGGCACATCGGCGGGACCGCCCACATTCGCCAGCAGCGGCACCTTGTGCCCGTCGGACGTCGCACCGGGCCCGGTCGACGCTGCGAGCGCGGCCTTCCGCTCAGCGGCGGCCTGCTCCATCTGCGCGCGACGCTCGTCGCTCGGCTCGACGAAGATCTCACCGGTGCTGCCGTCGACCGCGATGACCGTGCCCTCGGCCAGCTCACCGGCACCCGGCAGCGCCACCACGGCAGGCACTCCGAGAGCCCGCGCGAGAATCGCACTGTGGCTGGTGGGCCCACCCTCCTCGGTCACGAAGCCGAGAACGAGCGCCGGGTCGAGCAGCGCCGTGTCCGCCGGAGCCAGATCCCGCGCGATCAGTACATACGGCTCGTCGCTGTCCGGAACACCCGGCATCGGCACACCCAGCAACCGCGCCACGATCCGGTTCCGTACGTCATCGAGGTCGGCCACCCGCCCGGCCAGATACTCCCCGGCACCCGCCAGCAGGGCCCGGTACGCGGCGAACGCGTCGTACACGGCCCGCTCCGCCGTGCTGCCGACAGCGATGCGGCGCTCGACGTCGGCCATGAGCTCCGGGTCCTGCGCCATCATGGCCTGCGCCTCGAGCACGTGCTGTGCCTCGCCACCCGCCAGATTGCCGCGCGCAATAAGGTCGGCGGCCACAGCATCGACGGCCTGGCGAGCGCGCCCCTGTTCGCGCTCGGCCTCCTCCGCCGGGATCTGCTTGGCCGGCGGCTCCAGAACCGCCGTCCCCATGTGCCGAACCTCGCCGATCGCCACACCGTGGCTCACGCCGACGCCTTGCAGCGTTGTCTCCATTTCACCCGTCTCCGATTGTGCGGCGGTCCGAGCCACCGCGATGGATGTACAACTGGCCCGTCGACAGGACGGTGAGGTCACTGCCAGCTGAACAGCGTGTCGCCGGCCTTCACGTCGCCGCTCTCGATGACATCGGCGAGAGAGTCGGTGGTGGCTTCCAGCGCCACGATGGGGCAGATCGGCGACTTGCCCGCGGCCTCGACGGCGGCCGGGTCCCAGCGCACGATCGGCTGGCCGCTCTGGACGGTGTCGCCCTTGTTGATGAGGAGCTCGAAGCCCTCACCATTGAGCTGCACGGTGTCGATGCCCAGATGGGTCAGCACACCGTGCCCCTGCCCGTCGACGACGACAAACGCGTGCGGGTGCAGGGAGACAACGATGCCGTCCACCGGCGAGACGGCCTCCGAGGCTTCACGCTCGGGGTCGATGGCGGTACCGGGACCGACCATCGCGCCGGAGAACACCGGATCGGGCACTGCCGCGAGCCCGATGGCGCGACCGGCCAGAGGCGACGTCACGGTTGTCATGGGAGCCTCCCAGGGGGCGGAGATCAAGTGGCACCGTCCACTGCCTGTCGCCGGACGGCGCGCTCTTCTGAGCGTATGTCATAGGAAGTCCAGGTTCCGCATGACAGCTGCCAGTTGGCGGACCTGGAGGGCACCGGAAACGATTTGCCTCGTCTACCGGCGACATGTAATGTCGTACCCCTGCCTGACCACGACGCGACTCTGAGCCGTAGGTCGGCAGCACCTATCAAGCCACCATCCTAACTGGTCTAAACCTCTGCATGCCCGCAGGGCGGATGGTCAGGAAGCCGGGAAAAGGCTGGTAGGGTCTGAAAGGCCGGAAAGGGAAATCGCGAATTAGCGAGAAAACAGTCCGGCAGCCCACTCCAGCGGGTGGCGGAAACGGAAATCGGATCTGCTAAGCTGGAAACACCGAAGGGAAGCGCCCGGAGGAAAGCCCGAGAGGGTGAGTACGAAGGAAGCGTCCGTTCCTTGAGAACTCAACAGCGTGCCAAAAATCAACGCCAGATATGTTGATACCCCGTCTCCATCACGGAGATGAGGTTCCTTTGAAAGTCCATCCCGCTCGCGGGGTGGCAATACACAGCGAGGACGCTGTGTGCGACCGGGACTATTCCTCCTGGTCGCACCGCTCTCGTGGTGTCTGACCCGCAGCTTTTAATTAAGCACAGTCGGGAAAACATTCACGGAGAGTTTGATCCTGGCTCAGGACGAACGCTGGCGGCGTGCTTAACACATGCAAGTCGAACGATGAAGCCCTTCGGGGTGGATT